>JBGTRP010000882.1:0-3201 GCA_041940685.1 Acanthopleuribacteraceae bacterium | reverse complement strand
CATGGGAGGAGCTTGGCCTTCCAGGGCAGGCGGACCCGTACGGGCAAGCTGTTGATGAAAAGGCCGATCATGAGCTCCACATCGCGCAAGGCCGAGGGCCGGCCGGATACCGTGGTCCCGAAAACCACATCCGTTTCCCCGCTATGCCAGCCCATCAACAAGGCCCAAACCCCCTGAACCAGGGTGTTGAGCGTGAGGCGGTTGTCACGCGCAAAATCCTGGAGCTGGGCGGTGAACGATTCCGGCAGTTCCAACATCTCGCGGCGATGCTCCGTGAGCGAATCCGCGTTCGCCGCGCTCGCGCCAGCATCGCCGGGCAAGGGCGTCGGCGCGGAAAAGCCTCGGAGCGAATTCCGCCAGTAAGCCTCGGCGGCAACCAGATCTTGCCGCAGCAGCCACTCGATATAGGCGCGGTAGGGCAAGGCCCGGTTGGCGGGCGCCGCACGACCCGCGACGAGAGCCTGATAGGCCGCGAACACCTCGCGAAACACATTGGCCAGGGACCAGCCATCCATGAGCATGTGGTGGAAACTCCAGGTGAACCGGAGCCGGCCGCCGGGTAACGCGAACAGGGCAAAGCGCATTAAGGGCGCACGATCCAACTGGAATCCCTGCCGCTGGTCCTCCTCCCAGAACGCTTCCAAACGCCGAGGGATTTCCTCCTGGGGCAAGCCGCTCCAATCCTCTTGGCGCCAGGTGAAGCGCTCCTCCCTGCCAATCAACCGCAAAGGCCGGGTCAGGTCCTTGCTTCGAAAGGAAGATCTTACAAGCGCGTGCTGGACCGTGACCCCGCGCCAGGCCTCTCGGAACGCATCCACATCGACGCCCTGGATGACGCAACTCAACTGATTGAAATAGGGATCCGACTCCGATTCGAAAAGGCCGTGGAACAGCATGCCTTCCTGTAATGGGGAAAGCGGATAAAGATCCTCGATTTTGCCTTCCCGCGCCAGCAGTCGGTCCAGGGTCTCCTGGTCCACCGCGGCCAAGGGAAAGTCGGAGGGCGTATGCCCGCCCACACCGGGCCTCAGACAATAGGCGATGATGGCGCACAATTCCTGCTGGAAGGCCTCCGCGAGGGCCTGAACCGTGGTTTCCCGATAGAGGTTCCGACTGTAGGTCCAGGTGATCCGAAGCCGGCCGCGCTCCACGAACCCATGGATCTCGAAATGGTAAGCCCTTCGCTCCAATGGGCTTTGGTTCGGGCCCGCATCCTCCTCCGCCGGCGACAACCAGGAAGAACGGGGCAACGCCTGGTCGAGCTGCCCCAGGTAGTTGAACAAAATCTTGGCGCCGGCCTCCAGTTCTTCGTGCTTGCCGCAAAGATAACGAAGCACGCCGTAGCCAAGGCCCCTCGCGGGCAGCCGGCGCAATTGCTCCTTCACGGATTTGAGGGTATCGCCCAGGTTGCCGGAATCGGCCGGTGCGAGGGATTGGGGGAAGACCGTGGTAAACCAACCCACGGTTCTGGAAAGATCCACGTCATCAAAAAGCGGCTCTCTGCCATGGCCTTCCAAATCAATGGCGACCGAACGGCTTCCGCACCACTGAGTGACCGTGCGCGCCAAGGCGGCCAGCAAGACATCGTTGATTTGGGTGTTGAAAGCCCGCGGCGTTTCCTTGAGCAGGGACTCGGTTTGCGCGCGGTCCAGCGTCATCGAGACGCGGGCGGTAGCGGCCTGACAATCGTCGGCTCCATCCACGGGGCCCGGTCCGTCCGTGGGGAAGTCCGAGCCTTGACGGCCTTGCCCCGCAACCTCCCGCCAATAGGTCAACTCCCGCGCCGCGGCCTGGGATGCGGCGTATTGGGAGAGGCGGTCCGCCCATTCCTTGAATGAGGTGGTTCTAGGCGGCAGGACCACGGGTTCGCCGGATGCCAGCCGCGCGTAGGCGGTGTGCAGGTCCTCCAGCAAGATCCGCCAGGAAACCCCGTCCACGGCCAGGTGATGAATGACAATGAAAAACCGCGCCCGCTCGCCGAAGGGGAACCAAACGCCGCGCAGGAGCGGGCCTAGCCCGAGGTCGAGGCTGGCCTGTAACCCGGCGGTGGCCCGCTCGAGAGCCGCGCGCCGATCCGTGGCGCTCAACCCGGAAAGGGAAATGACCTGGAAGGGGACATCCGGCTCGGGAGGCAGGTTGGTCTGGGCCCAGATTCCATCCCGCCGCGCAAACCTCAAGCGAAGCGCGTCATGATGCTCCATTAACGCGGCCATCGCTTTCGCCAACCATTCCGGATTCAGGTCCGCGGGCGTTTCAAACAGGAATGCCTGGTTGAAGTGATGGGGCAGGGCGCGTTCCCGTTGAAAGAACCTGTGCTGGATCGGCGTCAATGGCAAAGGACCGCTCACCGGACCGCGCGCGCGGCTGGTCGCCGCGGTTTTTTGCAGGCGCGGCACGAGCTCGGCAATGGTTTGATGCTCGAAAAGCGTGGCGGGCGTGAACGCCAGGCCTCTTTGCCGGGCACGGGACACCGCCTGAATAATGAGGATGGAATCGCCGCCGAGCTCGAAGAAATTATCGTGAACGCCGACCTTCTCCAAGCCCAATAGCTCGCGCCAAATGGCGGCCAAGGCCCTTTCTTCCTCGGTACGCGGCTCGACATGGGTTCCGCTCCCGGTCAGATGGGAAGCCTCGGGCGCGGGTAGGGCGCGGGAATCGATTTTGCCCGTCGCGGTCAAGGGCATGGTCTTCAGGAACACGAAGGCCGCGGGGATCATGTAGTAGGGGAGCTTGGCCGAGAGGAAGCTCCGGAGGGTCTGGCCCGCCTCGGCGGATTCGCCCTCCATGTCATGCGAGGCCTGAATATAGGCGACCAGCCGCTGTTGAGAGGGGCGGTCCTCCCGAATGATCACGGCAACCTGGTCGGCAAAGGGATGGTCGGCGAGCACCGCTTCAATTTCACCCAGCTCGATGCGGAAGCCGCGCAATTTGACCTGATGATCGATCCGGCTAAGGAACTCGATATCGCCATTGGCTTTGTACCGCGCCAGGTCGCCCGTTTTATAGACTCGCGTAAACCTTCCTGCCCGCATCGAAAAAGGATTGGGGACAAATCTGCTCGCGGTCAAATCGGGACGGTGTAGGTAACCCCGCGCCAAGCCGGCGCCCACCCACTACTCGCGCTACCAGAAGCTCGACGTGTTCGCGCGAGCCCTCGCGATCGTCGAGCAGTACTACGTGCGGCCGGTCAACGGCGAGAAG
>JBGTRP010000881.1:0-3202 GCA_041940685.1 Acanthopleuribacteraceae bacterium | reverse complement strand
GCATTGAATGCCGAAACCAACGGCCGGCCGAAAACCGAAACGCGGGTAAAAATCTGGATGCCCCAGCACCACCACGCGCTCATGCCCCAAGCGCCGACAAGCGTCGAGACCCCGCCGCACCAGGCTCGAACCGATACCCTGCCGTTGGCGACTCGGTAAAACCGACATGGGCGCCAGGCCCAGAGCGGGAACCGAATTCGATTCCCCGACGATAGCAACCGGACTGAAAAGAATATGGCCCACCACGCGACCATTCGCCTCCGCGACCAGGGAAAGCGTGATTTTTTCGTGAGCGCGGAGCTCCGCCACCAGTTCGGCCTCGCCCGGCCCTTGAAAGGCAAGCCGATTCACCTGATCGATCGCCTCGGCATCGCCGGGCCGTTCCCGTCTAATCGTCGTCATGAATCATCCTCGTTTGGTCTTTGAAGATAGGCTCCTTAGGGCCCGGTTGCCGGATGAGGTTTTTACCCTTGGAGGAACCGAAACCTCTTCGTGAAGCGCGAGGGGATGTTATTTTAACCTGTTTCCTAAAACCGAGGGACGCCCTCTTTCCCCTGGCCGTTGACGGCCCCGCGCGACCATGAATCTTTTACTTGACTCATAGGAGCCAAAAAACGAGGGTCCACCTCGGACACGGAGGGAGTCAAGGTTACGGAAGAAAAAGAGCAAATCGGATGTACAAAATTGACATTGACAATTCTTGTCAACTCGGTTAGTTTATTTTCGGATTTAGCGTAATTTTCACATAAATAATTTGGATTGATCCTGGGCTTATCAACTTGGGGACGCCTATTTACATCACATGGGCTATATCTTATCGCCTGATTTTCATGAATGGATTCGAGGTTATTTCGGGCCGGTTAGGAATGTTGCATGAATGCTCCCGGAGAATTTCGTGGGAGAACCTTAGAAAAGAGACGACCCGAAAACGGGGGATTCGATTATCGGGAACCCGATTCCGATTTCCGGGACCAGGGAGGGATGGTCCAGGTGTGGGGGCTTTTCGGCCAACAGGCGGCCGGTGGCTCCCAGGGGGAGATGGAGTGGCGCGAACCCGGCACTCAGCGGTTTCAACATGGGGAAATACTCAAATCCACCCGCTGAGATAGGTGCGGCCGGCCGAGGAGTGGCCAGCCAAGGCGTGGTCGGCCTCTCGAGACTTTCCGCCTGCCATCAGATTTCGCCTTCTTCCTCGTAGATTTCCTCGTCTTCCGCACCTTGGCTCTGTTTTTTGGCCCACAGCAGCATATCGATGGCCTTGGCAAAGTCCGCGGCGATGGGATGCTCAAAAGCGCTTTGAATCGGCAAATCAATGGCCAGTTCCCGACGGAGGCGGGTAACCGCGCGCGTGGCGGTCAAGGAGTGGCCGCCCAGCAGAAAGAAATGATCGGTAACGCTGATTTTGGGTTTTTTGAGCAACTCGGACCAAAGCGCCACGACCCGCGCCTCGGTGGGCGTGGAGGGCGCCCGGAAGCGGTCCGTCTCCGGTTCGTCGCGTTGTTCCGGCTCGGGCAAGGCTTCGATATCCAGCTTCCCATTGGGGAGCAGGGGAAACCGCTTCATCAAGACAAAATCCGCGGGAAGCATGTAATCCGGCAAATGGTCCGCTGCAAAATCACGCAGGGTTTGGGCTTCCACGGAGGCCCGGTCCCCCTTCGGGAGCAGGTAGGCCACCAGGCGACGCCCCTCGCCGGCCGAACCGCGCGGAATGACCGCAACATCCTCGACCCTCTCGTGGCGGGCCAGCACGGCCTCGATTTCACCCGGTTCTACCCGGAACCCCCGCAACTTCACCTGGCGGTTGGCGCGGCCGAAGTAGGTGAGGCTGCCGTCGGCTTCATAGCACGCCCGATCGCCGGAATAGAAGAGCCGGGCGCCGGGACGGGCGCTGAACGGGTTGGGTAAAAAATGTTTTGCGGTCAGATGCGGTCGCCGCAAATAGCCACGGCACAGGCCCACGCCTCCCAGGTAGAGTTCGCCCACGACGCCTGCGGGTAGGAGCCTCGCGTGGAGATCGAGAACCCAAACGGCGGCATTGGCGACCGGTCTACCGATGGAGACCCGTTCCGCGCCGGGCTCGGCCTTCCAAAAGGTAATATCCGCGGAGACCTCGGAAGACCCGTACAGGTTCAGCAACTCTCGGCCGGCAAGGCTTTCGTGGAAGCGCCGCGCCAATTCAGGGGTCAGCGCCTCTCCACTGGCGACCCATATCCGAAGATCCGGCAGGCGCCGCGCCAAATCGGCAAAGCTATCCAAAAGCAGGCGCAACAGGGTGGGCACCAGGGTGATGCGCGTTACCTTGTATTGCGCGAGCAAAGCCACCAACCGGTCGGGATCCCGCAAAATTGGAAGCGGCACCTGGGCCACGGGAATTCCCCCGCAAAGTTGGCCGAAAATTTCCCAAAGCGAGTCCAAAAAGCACAAGGAGGTTTTCTGACAACCCACCTCTTCGTCTTGAAAGGGAAAGGCGCACCACATCCAATGAAAACGGTTCACCGCGCCGCGATGGGTGCCGATCACGCCCTTGGGCTCTCCTGAAGATCCGGAAGTATACACGATATAGGCGGGAAGGGCATCGTTCGTGTATACCCCGAGTTCCGGATTCTGTCTACCGCGCGGGGAGAAATCCTCCTCATCCACGAACAGAGTCCGGGCCCTGGACGCCGGCAGAAGGTCACGATAGGCAGACTGGGCGAGCACCACCGGCGGGCGGGCATCCTCGAGCATGAAGGCCAGGCGCTGGGCGGGGTAATCGGGGTCCAAGGGGAGATACGCGCCCCCCGCTTTGAGTACCGCCAGCAAGCTGACCACCATCTCGGGCGTATGGTCCATGCAGATGCCGACCGGGGCGCCCGGCCCTATGCCCGACCCTCGCAATTGGCGCGCGAGTTGGTCGGCCTGGCGGTTCAACTCCGCAAAGGTCGTTTGGGACCCCTCGTGGAAGAGCGCGGGCCGCGAGGCGATCCTTCGCGCCCGCGCCTCCAAGAGCCCATGAATGGTCTGACCGGGTTCTAACTCCATGGCCGTGTGGTTCCATTCAACCAGCAGTTGGCGGCGTTCGCGACCGGTCAAGGGATCTATATGACCGATATCGAGATCCGGGTCGGACAGCATCGCCGCAAAGAGGGTTTCGAGATGACCCACCAGGAGATCCACGCGCCATTCCGGCAAACGGCGGGGATCGAATACGATTAGTATGGTG
>JBGTRP010000880.1:0-3203 GCA_041940685.1 Acanthopleuribacteraceae bacterium | reverse complement strand
GGCCAGGACATGGTCGGCGCATGAAAACCAAAATCCATCAAGCGCTTGGCCACATCCTCCACCTCGATGCCCGCGGCCTGCTTGAGCGGCCGGAGGTCGATGATGCATTCATGGGCGACCAGGCCGTTCTTCCCCTTGTAGAGAACCGGGTAATGGGGCGCCAAGCGCTGAGCCAGGTAGTTCGCGTTGAGGATGGCAACCCGCGTGGCCTTGTTCAATCCGTTGCGGCCCATGAGGTGGATGTAGGCCCAGGAGATCGGCAGAATGCAGGCGCTGCCCCAGGGCGCCGCGGCAATGGCGCTCCCCGCCTCGGCCGGGAAGGCGTCGGCCCGCAGGCGATGGCCCGGAAGCATGGGCTTTAAATGTTCCACTACCCCGATGGGACCCACGCCGGGACCGCCTCCGCCATGGGGGATACAAAAAGTTTTGTGCAGGTTCAGGTGACAAACATCGGGGCCAAACTCGCCGGGACGGCACAGGCCGACCAGGGCGTTCATATTGGCGCCGTCCATGTAGACCTGCCCTCCGTGTTGGTGAATGATTTCGCAAATTTCGGTGACGCTCTCCTCGAAAACGCCGTGGGTGGAGGGATAGGTAATCATGAGCGCGGCCAGCCGATCGCGGTGCTTTTCCGCCTTGGCCGACAAGTCCGCGATGTCGATGTTTCCGTCGGAGTCGCAGCTCACCACCACGACCGACATACCCGCCATGACCGCGCTCGCGGGATTGGTGCCGTGAGCGGAGCTTGGAATGATGCAAATGTCCCGCTCCGGCTCGCCCCGGCTCTCATGGTAGCGCCGGATCAGCAACAGACCCGTGTATTCGCCCTGCGACCCCGCGTTTGGCTGGAGCGAGATTCCCGGGAATCCGGTGATTTCACTCAGCATATCTTCCAATTCGCCAATCAGGGCCGCGTATCCGCGCGCCTGTTCGGCCGGGGCAAAGGGGTGCATGTTGCTGAACTCGGGCCATGTGATGGGAATCATTTCAGCCGCGCCATTCAGTTTCATAGTGCAGGAGCCCAAGGGAATCATGGCATGGGCGAGGGAGAGATCCTTGTTGGCCAGGCGGTGAAGATAGCGCAACATTTCTGTTTCAGAGTGATGCGTATTGAAGACGGGATGGGTGAGTACGGCGGATGTGCGAATCAGGGTTTCCGGAATACAGCCCTCCGGGACATCCGTGAGGGTTGGGAATGTTGCGGCAGCCTCGTCGGCGGCGAAAAGCCGTCCCAGTTTGACGACATCCTCCCACGCGGTAGTTTCGTCAAGGGTAATGCCGACTTCGCCGTCATCGAAGTAGCGCAGGTTGATTCGGCGCTCGAGCGCCCGTTCCCGCAGTGCCCCTACGTCCAAGCCCTTTAACCGGACGACCAGTGTATCGAAAAAGGACTCGGAAAGGACGCGATGACCCATCGCAACGAGGGTCTTGGCAAGGGCCGCGGTGAGGCGATGGACCCGCAAGGCGATTTTGCGCAGGTCTCTGGGCCCGTGGTAGACCGCGTACATGCCCGCGATCACGGCCAGCAACACCTGCGAGGTGCAAATGTTGCTCGTCGCCTTTTCGCGCCGGATATGCTGCTCCCGGGTTTGCAAGGCCAGTCTGAGCGCTGATTTACCACGCGAATCCATGGAAACGCCCACGATCCTTCCGGGAATCGATCGTTTGAAGCTCTCCCGGGTGGCAAAAAATGCCGCGTGCGGGCCGCCGAAACCCATGGGCACGCCAAACCGTTGCGCGCTTCCCACCACCACGTCCGCGCCCAATTCACCGGGCGCCTTCAGCAACAGCAGGCTGAGGATGTCCGCGGCAATCACAACCAAAATTTCCCGGTCATGCGCCCGCTCGATCAATTCCCTGTAGTCGTGGACCGCGCCCGAGGAGGAGGGGTACTGTAAAAGAATGGCGAAGGGCGCCTCATCCAAGGGGCAATCACGCCAGTCACCCGTGGCCAGGCGAATGCCCAGCGGCTTGGCCCTGGTTTCCAATACCTCAAGCGTCTGCGGATGACAGTCGCTCATCGCCCAAAAAAGAGGCCGGTCCGCGGCCTTCTTGCGCCGCAATCCCAGGCACATGGACATGGCTTCGGCCGCGGCCGTGGCCTCATCCAGCAGGGATGCATTGGCGATTTCCATTCCCGTCAGGTCTTTGACCATGGTTTGGAAGTTGAGCAGGCCCTCCAGGCGGCTTTGGGATATTTCGGGCTGATAGGCGGTATAGGCCGTATACCAGGCGGGGTTTTCCAGTAGGTTTCGCAAGATGACGGGCGGCGTGATGCAATCGGTATATCCCATGCCGATAAAAGATTTAAAAACCTGGTTGCGATCGGCCAACTCGCGAATGTAGGCCAGGGTTTCGGGTTCGTTCTTTGCCGATTTCAGGTCAAGGGGACGGCTTGCCATGATCTTGGCGGGAATCGCTTTTTCGACCAACTCGTCCAGAGTTCGCATCCCCAACGCTTCCAGCATTTCGCCGATTTCGTCGTTGTTGGGACCGATGTGGCGGTGAAGGAAATCGTCGTGCTGCTCCAGATCTTTTAAAGCGGTTTTTTCCAAGGGCATGCCATACTCCATAGCCGAATTTCATGAGCGTAAAACCTGGCCGCCACGGCGCCCGGGGTGGTTGCTCTCTTCATTTTTCAATTGCGAAGAAGCCAAGTACAGAAAGAAAGGCCCGCGACAAGACAGAAAAAACCATTGCGCCAGTCCCCAGAAACCGATTTCTGCTTGCCGATAGAATGCGCCGGGGCCATCCGGCCCGGGGGTTTTTCCTCGTCGCGAATGCCCGGGTCGTCCCCCGTATCCCACTAGATTGTAGTCGAATTTGCCGGCGCGCGCAGCTAACTTATTGGAATCCTTTTCCATATGCTCGGAAGCGTTCGCGTGCCTTCAATGGCCAAGCTCCACTCGCTTTCAGCGGTTGCTTCACTTGGCGCCATAAATATTTGTTGTCATGATGAATTGTGATGTATTTGGAAACTTGCCCAAAAAGGGAATTGGTCATTACTCTCTCCCGCGCGCGAGTTTTCATTTGCCGATGTTGCCATTTGGATGGGGGGATGGGAGAATGGGGGCTTTTAGTTCGCACCGAGCGGTATAATGGCCCCGTGTGTTGGCCAGGCCCGAGCCGGGTGGGGTGCACTTATGTCACGGAAGTACGTAACACGGTATTGCGCCCCAATTCATGTCTTCGCAATGCGAATG
>JBGTRP010000879.1:0-3207 GCA_041940685.1 Acanthopleuribacteraceae bacterium | reverse complement strand
GAATGGTATGTCGAGGATTGGGGTGGTCGGGATCAGATGGTGGACTTCATTCAAAAGTACCGCCCTGATCTGGCCAACTGGAAGCCGCTAAAAATCGAATACCTGGAATACGACTGGGCGCTGAACGGGCCCACGGATTAGGATTGTTCAGGAGCATGGGCGCGGAGGCTCGGCCGCGGGTTCCCCGCGGCGGTGGCGTCGGTACAGGTCATCGCGCCAGGCGATTAAATCGCCGAATCTCCGAATCAGGTTTGGCGACCTCCAGCAGGGGCGGCCATGGGCGCCGAGGCGCAGATAATCGTTTCCCACCGGTTCCACGAATTGCAGCACCATCGACATCGCGATATCGGCATAGCTAAACCGACCGCAAATATAAGGCCCTGCGTCCGCTAAGGTCTGGCGTAAGGACTCTAACTCCAATGCAATACGGTTTTCGAGCTCGGCCTCGGGAATGGTTTGGATTTGGTATTTCCGCCGAAAATAACCCATGCCCACGGCCGCGGTCGCGGGGCCGAACCAGAGGCGCAAGCGCTTCGGAATCGCCCGGGGCAGGTATTCGCTTTGAGCCGGGCGATCGCGGCTGACTCTTTGTAACAGCAGGGCGCGACCCGCACGGAGACAGCGTTCGCCGCGCTCATTCCACTCCCGTATCTCGCTCTGACGCCGCGTGGGAAACAGAGTGTCGCCTTTTCCCGATCTCTCCGCGTGACGGGCGATATCCCAAGAATCCGTCAAAACCCGCCCATCCTGCAAGAATATGGGAACCGTGAGGCGACCCCTGAACTTTTTTGTTTTCCATCTCAGGAGAGGCATGCCGAACAGGGGGGCGTACTCCGACTCGCGGTAGGGAATCGAGTGGTGGTCCAGCGCCCAGCGGGCTTTTTCCGACCAGGGCGAGTAGGGAAGGGCGATGAGTTGACCGGTCTTTTGCTTCATGTTTCCTTGCCAAACAATTGACCAAAGCTTGATTCCGGAGCCTGGGAGGATTATAATGGTGTCATTAGAAAAATTTATAAATCCATAACCATCAAGGCATTAGGATAACACTGGCCGGTAAGCCGGCAAAGGTTTCAATCCAAAAAAAGGAGTGACGAAAAACCACAAAGCCAACCGCTCGAGTCCTGTTTGGGAGCGGTTGTGAACAAGCCTTGGACTGACTGGAGGCTGGGGTGATGAAATTACGGGGTAGCGCGGTTATTTGCTTGCTTTTTTCCAGCATGACCTGGATTTTTGCTCAGGATAGCAGCCTGCATATGGCGGTGATGAGCGGCGACCGGGATCAGGTTCAAGTCATGATCTCGGCGGGTGCGGACGTAAATGCCAAAATGACGCGCGGATGGACGCCGCTGATGGTGGCCGCCAAATATGGGAATACTGAAATTATGAGCCTTTTGATTCAAAATCGGGCCAATATCAATCTCACCGACGATGAGGGCAACACCGCCCTCATGATGGCCGTCACGGGTAGGCGCTTGGCTGCCGTGCGGTTGTTGCTTAACAACCGGGCCGACAGGCGAATCAAGAATTCCAGTGGCTTGGATGCGGTCAACATCGCAAAGCTGTCCGGCTTCGAGGAAGCCATGAAGTTGCTGGCGCCGGTTGGGGAACAAAACAATACTTTACAGGCCAGCACCCTCAGCGATGGAAAAATTTGAAGGCTATCCAAGCCAGCGAAGTTATGCGCGCCGCTTGAGATGGGAGCGGGGAACCGGCGATAAACGCGGGCGGGGCTTCCTACGTTTGCTATGCTTAAGTGCTTTGCCCGAATTCCTCGTGGAGGATTCAGGAGGTTTCGGCTTCCGGAAAAAGGCATGGTCATCGGTTTCGGCAGGGTGGGGTTTCGCCCGTTTCTTTGAGCAAAACCCGACCATTTCCGGTGGTTTTCCGCAGAACGCCCGATGTGTTCCGCATTCCGCCGACGGAACCGGAGAAAGAGTTTGTGGCGGTTGTCCCGCGAAGGGTTTCGGCCGGGGTTGAGCGGTTCTCGGGGGTGAATTCAATCGGCTCCGATGCTGGGAATCCCGCGATTCGATCCGGGCCTTCAACCACGGGAGTTTTCCTTTATGAATGCCTTCCTGCATGGTTTTTTTGCACGCGTGATTGTCGGCCGCCCCGTGATAGCGCTTTTATTGGTTCTGCCGCTGGTAGGTTTTTTTGCTTATCAGGCCCGCTACTTCAAATTGGACGCCTCCAGTGATTCCCTGGTGCTGGATCATGATAAAGATCTTCGCTATTACCAATTGATTCGGCGTGTCTACACCTCCGACGATTACCTCATTGTGACCTTTACGCCCGAGGATGAGTTATTTGGGGAGCGAGCTCTAGGTGATTTGAAGCGCCTGGTCGGTGACCTCGAGGAATTGGATCGAGTGGCTTCCGTCACCTCCATTTTAAATGTGCCCCTCTTCCACAGCCCCAAGGTTTCGCTCATGCAATTGGCGCGTGGCTACCGAACCCTGGAGGCGCCGGACGTCGATCTCACCCTTGCCCGGGAGGAAATGACATCCAGCCCGCTTTACCGCAATTTCCTCGTGAGCGAGGACGGCGCCACCACCGCGATTCAGATTAACTTTGCCAAGAATGAGGAATTCGAGGAGCTTTCCAACCGCCGCGACGATTTGCGATACAAAAACGCTACAGAGAGTCTTTCTCCCGAGGAGGAAGCGGACTTCGCCAAGGTCGAGCGCATCTACAACCGCCAAAAAACCGAAAATGCCAAGATTTGGCGGGAAGACGTGCAGAGAGTGCGGGAAACCCTGCAAAGGCACCGCTCCGGCGCGCAATTGTTCCTGGGTGGGGTGCCGATGATCGCGGCGGATATGATCCGCTTCGTCAGCAACGACATTCTCGTCTTTGGGTTGGGCGTGTTGTTGTTTCTGGTTTTGGCCCTGAGCGTCATCTTCCGAACCTTGCGTTGGGTTGTTTTTCCCATCCTGACCTGCATGCTCGCCGGATTGGTGATGATTGGAATCCTGGGCTGGGCCGACTGGCGCGCAACCGTCATTTCCTCGAACTTTCTTTCCCTGTTATTTATCATCGCCATGTCGATGGCCATCCACCTGGTGGTGCGCTATCGGGAAATTCAGCGCGACCGGCCGGGGGCCCCGGCGCGAGAGTTGGTGCTGGAAGCCGCGACCCGCGTGGTGGTTCCCTGCCTTTATTGCGCGCTCACCACCATGGTTGGATTTGGTTCCCTGATGGTCAGCG
>JBGTRP010000878.1:0-3212 GCA_041940685.1 Acanthopleuribacteraceae bacterium | reverse complement strand
CAACTAAATGTTGGTTTTCTGGAGGGGAAAAAAAGCGTTATGAAATTTTGCAAATGAGTATTTTAAAGCCTTCTTTATCTATTTTGGATGAAACAGATTCAGGTCTCGATATTGATGCCCTGCGGACTGTAGCTGATGGCGTTAATTCGATTATGAACCCAGACATGGGTTTGCTTCTGATCACCCTGGCCTGCAGCCTGGCCATGAATGCCTGGCTGGAGGCGGTCATGCATCGGGATTTCACCTATTTACGCACCCTGCCCGAGCCCTTTCTGCTGCTTATCGGGCCCCTATTTTACGAATACATTCACAGGATCTCCGGCTCCAGGCGGAGCCTTTCTCAGGCGCTCGTGCATTTGCCGCCCTTCCTGGTGGTGGCCGGAGGTCTTCTGGCCCTGCTCACCGGGGGCGTCCGCTGGCAACCCGAGACATTGGTTCACGCGGTTGCCATCACCTGGCTCGCCATTTACATCCAATTTTGGGTTTATGCCTACCTCAATCACCGTTTGCTGAAACAGTATAAGAACGGCTTGAAAGCTATCCGTTCGAGCATCGAGGGCGTGTACCCCCACTGGATTTCCTACTGCCTTGCCGCGCTCTTTCTATGCTACAGCTTGCTGGGCGTCCTTTTCCTTTTGCAACATCGCCAGATTTTCCTTCCCATCAACCGTTCCCTTTCCCTAGTGCTGGCGGTGATCATCTACTGCATCGGATACCGCATTCTGGTTCGCCCAGACCAGTTCACTCTCCCGCCGATCGAACCGCGGGACGCGCTCCACCCTGAGAAGGAGAAACCACCGCGAAAATACCGCAAATCCGGACTGGACAACCAGCGGGCGTCCCTGGAGATTGCTCGGGTGCTTGAGTTCATGACATCTCAAAAGCCCCATTTGGATCCCGAGCTCGACCTCAAGAAATTGGCGCACATGCTCCAACTCTCTCCCCACCATCTTTCACAATTGCTGAATACCGAACGGAACGCCAGCTTCTACGATTTCGTCAACGGCTACCGCGTACACGAAGCCCAACGCCTGCTCGTGGACGAGGCCAACCAGAAACTGACGCTCATCCATCTGGGCCTTGAGGCGGGTTTTCAATCGAAAGCCACCTTCAATCGGGTATTCAAGAAGGTCACCGGGCAAACGCCGTCCCAGTACCGCCGCGCGAATCTAACCGCTTGAAGGCTGGGGATGCGTCAAGAACGGAGCAGCCCTGTTCGCGATGGATTGGCCGCCGCCACCTAGAATCTTCGGCGCATAGAGTATGAGAACATCTGCCAAGCCCCTCAGATGCTTTCCCCCCTCTCTCCCTAAATAAAATCCAAAGAAGTTTGTCTCACTCGATCGGCTGAGGCGAGGACCCAGGTTTTTCCGGCCATAATGGGTGGAAAGTGATGAAGGGACGAGCAACGATCGTCGCGCAACCAGTAGAGAGGAGTCGGCATGATTTTCTTGAAAAAGGTCAGCAAGACCTATCAGATCGAGAAGCAGAGCTTTTCCGCCCTGCATGAAGTGGACCTACATATCGCGGAGAACGAGTTTGTCAGCATCGCGGGAAAGTCGGGCAGCGGGAAGTCGACGCTGCTCAATATGATCTCGGCTATCGATGTTCCAACCAGCGGCGAGATCCGGGTGGCGGACACGGACCTGAGCCGGCAGGAGCAACGGAGTCTCGATGCCTGGCGCGGCGCTCATGTGGGCATCGTGTTTCAGTTCTTTCAGCTCATTCCCACACTGACCGTTCTTGAAAATGTGATGTTGCCCATGGAGTTGGTCGGCAAGATTCCGCGCGGCAATCGCAAGCCGAGGGCCTTGACCTTGCTGGAATCGGTGGAAATGGGCGCCTCCCGAAACCAGTTCCCCGCCATTTTGTCGGGCGGCGAGAAGCAACGCGTGGCCATCGCGCGAGCCTTGGCCAACGATCCTCCCATCCTGTTGGGCGACGAGCCCACGGGCAATTTGGACACGACCACGGCGGCGGTCATCTTCAAATTATTCGCGACTCTTCACGCGGAAGGAAAAACCGTGGTGCTGGTTTCTCATGATCCCATGTTGCGCCAATACGCGCGCCGATCCCTCTTCTTGGAAGATGGCCGTCTGAAAACGGAGCACGAGGGGGCGCCATCATGAACGTCGTTTGGAGAAAGGCCTGGCGCGATTTGTGGATTCGCAAGGCCCGATCGCTTTTCGTTGTAGGCGCTATCGCGGCCAGCGGTTTCGCCCTGGGCATGACCCTTATTGCCTATCATTTGCTGGAACACAACATGAACGCGGGCTACCAGGCCGCCAATCCCCATCATCTTTCTCTCGAACTGGAAAAGCCGAGCGAGGATGAGTTCGAGGAACTCGGGGCGCTGCCCGAAGTCGCCGGCCTGGATGTGCGCTTTGTGGCTTTCGGCCGCGTCAGGAACGCCAATGGGCAATGGCGGCCCCTGCAATTGTTTAGCGCGCCGGACTTATCCCGCCTCAAGCTGGATGTCATGACCACCGACAGGGGCCCTTGGCCGCCGCCAACTGGACAAATCGCGATTGAACGCCAGGCGCTATCGGTGCTCGGCGGTCAGCTTGGAGACCGAATTCAATTGGAACTGGGAGGCCAAGTCAGGGAAGAACTGGAGGTCGCGACCATTGTCCACGACGTGGTGCTGCCTCAGGCGGAATGGGAAAACATCGTCTATGCCTATGTCAGTTTCTCAACTCTGCGGGCGTTGGGCATTCAACCCGGGATCAATCAAATCAAGCTACGCTTCAGTGGAGCGCCCAGTAGGGATGAATCCCTGGCAAGCCTGCCCGAAATCGAGGAATTGCTCAGGCGGAAAGGGGTTGCTTTACAAAGTGCGCGGGCGGCGAGCCCGGGTAAACACCCCCATCACGCGATCACCAGCGAAATGTTTCTGATCCTCAAAATCTTCGCCTGGTTCTGCTGCATTTTCAGCGCCGTTCTGGTGGTCAACCTGTTGACCGCTTCACTCGCCGGCGAAAAACGCCAAATCGGTGTGATGAAGGCCATCGGCGGCGCGCCTAGTAAAATCGCGAGTATCTATTTTGCCAGCGTTTTGCTCTTAGGCGTGGTTGCGCTTTTAATCAGCCTTCCGCTGGTCTTTCCCGCTGGCGCACGCATGGCCGAATATTTTGCGGTCCTGATGAACTTTGACCTCGATAGCCGGCGGATTCCCGCCTGGATTTTTGTGGCCATGCTGCTCATGGGGATCG
>JBGTRP010000877.1:0-3219 GCA_041940685.1 Acanthopleuribacteraceae bacterium | reverse complement strand
CACGTGGACGCGCTGCCGGCGGCGAAGCAGTCCATCAACTTCGCGCTGGGCGGCATGGTGTTCGTCCTCATCGCGTCTTTCATGGTGGCGGCCCGCCCGTACCAGGCCACCGTGAGCCTGGCGCTCCTTGCGCTCGACTTCCTCGCCGTCGGGGCCATCGGCTGCGTGCTGGTCGAAGGCAGCGTCGAGACGGTCGACGCGCGCATCCTCTTCATCGCCGCGTATCTCGTCGCGGTGCTCGTCTCCCTGGTCGGCGCACGGATCAGCGCGTCCATGCTGGGCACCCTGGCGGGCGTCATGGTGCTCGCTTTGCTGGCGGCTGGTTGGTTTTGGTTTGTAAGGGATGATGAGGCCACATTAACCGCCGATTCCGGCGCCATTCAGCCGGCGACAGCCATGGAACCCGATGCGGAAGCGGCTTCAATGGAGCTCCGTGTGAGGGCCGAGGATGCTCGCGACCAGTCGGCGGAAGCGGCCGCTCTCGCCCAAGGGGCGGAGGCAGCGCAATTGGCCCCGGATCGGTTCGCGGCCGCCGTGAAAGATGAAACAGAAGCGGAAACCGCGCTGCGCGAGGGCCGCTTCGAGGTGGCCCGGGCATCCTTCGAGTCAGCGGCGAACCATTATCGCGCGGCAGAGGCGGAGGCCCTCGACCAACAGGCCTCACGCGATGTCGAGCAGCTCCGAGCTCAGGCGGAAACCGCCCGGCAGGCGGCATTGCGGGCGAAGGAGGACGCGGAGAAAATTGGCGCGATGACCAACGCTCGTGAGCTGTACGAAAGCGGTCTCGCCTACCTGGGGAGGGGAGAGCGGGCCCTCTCCGCAACGGATGGGGAAACCCTGGTTGAGGCGCGCAAGGCGCTCAACCAAGCGCGTACCGATTTTAGCCGCTCCGAACAAAGGGTGCGCGCGGTAGCGGCCTCCCGTGAAAAGGCGACCCGCACCCGCGGGGAAATGACCAATGCCAAAAACCGAATTCCCGTTTCCGATAGCAGGGAACAACATCCCAAATTCCGCCAAGCAGCCGGATTGGAAACCGCGGGCAAAACCGCCTTTCGCGAGGGCTCCTATGAAGACGCCTCGGCTTCCTTCACACGGGCGAAGAGCCTATTTCTGGAGGTTGCGGAGGATCTGAGTCTCGAAAATTTGGAGAAGGCTCGCGCCGCCGAGTCCGCCATGGAACGCGCCAAACTCAGCGGCGATCCGGGCGCGCCGGGTTTTGGCGAAGCCGAGCGGTTGGAAGGGGAAGCGCGCGGGGCCATGGATCGCGGCGACTATTACCTCGCCGAACAACGGTTCCGGATGGCGCGCGAGGGTTTTGCATCGGCCAAGGCCCCGCCGCCCGCCTCAGCGGAAACCGAAATTGCCAAACCCACCTCTCCTCCGAAACCCACGGCGCAAGAGCGTTTGTTGGTTTCCCTGAACGGGTTCGTTGACCAATACCAGCAGATTTTGGAACGTGGGGACACCGAGGCGTTGGCTGGTTTTTTGAGCCATTCTAAATCCGAGCAACAGGGGTGGGGCGCGTTCTTCGAGAGTATCGAACAGATCCATGCGAGAATTGCTCCGGGCAACCCCCGCGTGCGTGGCGAACGGGCCGAAGTGGACCTCTCGGTGAACCTTTCCTATTTCAACAAGCGAAACAACTCTAAAGAAGCCAGGGATTTCCAGGTTACATGGATCCTGAGAGATCAATCCGGTAAATGGGTCCTGGCCGGGCAGAAATAGGGCGCCCGAATACGAATGAGGATATGATTATGTGGTGGAAATGGTCCAAAATTCCGATCAAGATTCTTCTGGGTTTGGGGCTCTTTTTGCAACTGCCCGCCAGGGCGCAGCTCAATCGGGTTTTTGAAGACCTGTTCAACCAAATCCTGATCACCGACCTGAGATTGAGCCCCGGGCCCCATGGCAATCACTTCATTGAGGCCGCGGAACTGGCCAATCAGACGCTCACGCCCTCGCTCAATAGCTTGATTGCGGGAAATATTTCCTCCTTTCCGCTCAGTTCCACTTCCCTGGGGGTGACCTTCGATTTTTCAAGCGGCAAACCGGTTGCCGTCAAGGAGAGTCTGGGTCCGATCTTCGCGGAAACCGGAACAACCCTGGGCAAGAACAAGCTCAATCTGGGCGTCAACCACACCAACCTGACCCTCGACCGGTTGCGCGGATTACCCACGGAGCAGATCCGCTTCACCTTCACCCATGTGGACGTCACCGATGACAATACCCTGGGTGAAAGTCCCAACGAGAGCGACACCATCGACGTGTCCCTCAATATGGATGTAGATGCCGACATCTCCGTGCTCTACGCTTCATGGGGCGTGACCAACCATTTCGACTTAAGCCTGGCCGTACCCTACGTGGATGTTCAGGTTCGCGGCGACGCGCTCGCCGAAATCAACAGCTTTACCTTCGCCAACCTGGGCGAGGCCAACCACAACTTCGGCGCGGATCCCACCTTGCCGGTTCTGGTCAATACCATTCCCTACGGTGGAAGCGCCGCGGGCATAGGCGATATTTCCTTCCGCATGAAATACGCGTTCCTGCGCCAGAGCAGCGTGCAGTTGGCCTTTTTGCTCGATGTGCGCTTTCCCACCGGGGATGAGGCCGATTTCCTTGGTTCGGGAGACCATAGCATTCGCCTGGCCGAAATTCTATCCAAGAAGATCGGAAGCTTGACCGCCCACTTCAACCTGGCATACGAGCAGCGCGGGGCGGAGTTGGACAGCGACGAGCTCGAAATCAGTCTGGGTTTCGACCAGCAATTGGGCAACGGACTCACCTGGGCCGCGGATGTGTTGGCCGACTTTGACATCAACGACAAGGAAGCAATCGAGCTCTTTCCAGGCGGCACCACCATCGTGGACCGGGTAGGGGAGGGCCGGGTCACGCGCCTGGTGGATCTCAGCAATATTCCCGAACGCTCCAACGACAACACCGTGAACCTCTCGCTGGGCATGCGCTATGCGCCCCTTGACCACTGGAGCTTTCTGGCCAATGTACTGGTGCCGCTCAACGACGGTGGGCTGCGCTCGGAAGTGGTTCCCACCCTGGGGTTTAGCGCCAGTTTTTAAAGGCGGGTCAAACACGGCCCCTTTCCCAACGTCTATTTCCTGGGAGGATCTCATGAGCGATTCACAACTGGTTCATCCACCGGCCTCCTCGCCCCATCTCAAGGTGGAGCAACTGGCCTATCTCGATTCCTATGACGCGGTGATC
>JBGTRP010000876.1:0-3220 GCA_041940685.1 Acanthopleuribacteraceae bacterium | reverse complement strand
ATCGGCATGAAACTTCTCACCATCCTGGGTGACGCAAACCACGTCGTGAATATGGTAGTGAATCCGCCGCACGGATTTGGAGATTTGTTGGTAGATTTGAATCCAGGTGTCTTTGTCGAACAGGTCGCGAAGGGAAATTTGCTCCAGGTGTTTCTTGCCATATTTGAACCGTTTAAAAAAGGCGGGATTGCCCTCGCGCAATTGAAAATCGTCGTGGTTCAACAGGATGACCGGATGGTCGTTGAGGTTGAGAAGCGCATCCAGGCGTCTGGTTTCACGCATCAAATCCAATTGAGCGCGGATGCTCTGTTTCTCGACGCCCCGCACGAAGCGCGCCTCTTTTTCCCGGGTGGCCTTCTCCTCGGTTACATCGACCATAATGCCGACGATAAAATCCTTGCCATTGGGCGCGTGGACCAAATAACAGGATTCAAGCGCGGTTTTGGGCGTGCCGTCGGCGCCCTGAAAATGGAATTCGTGGTGATCGAAGTAGCCGTCGCGAAAAAGGTGGTCCAACATGACCTGGCGTTGTTTTTTGTCGAGGTAGAGGTCTTCTTGGATATTGACCTCGAGCAACTCCTCCTCAGAGTTGAAGTCCAGCATTTTGATCAGGGCATCGTTGCAATGAAGGAACTTGCCTTCGATGGTGGAGATGTACATGCCGTCGCGCGCATTCCAGAAAATGGCCTCGTAGGGCTCGGACAGCCCGCGTTCCTTGCTGATTTTGCCTGATGCCCGTTCCACCATGACGAGAATGAGGCGATCGAACCAGGTCAGGATTGCATTCAGCTCGACCGTCGCGTTTTCAGCCATCGCCCGTTCGACCAGGGCGGTTTTCAGCCGCTGGAGGTTGTAGACAATATCGGGCAGCTCATCCTCGGCATCGTCAATCTTCCACAATAAATTTTGGTCCGCGGGGCTGTCGGAGCCGATGTACTCGCCCAAGGAATCGTAAATCTTCAGCCAAGCCTCGGGGACATCCAGTAGGTCTTTGCCGCGAAACTCTTCAATAGCTTCATTGATCCAATTTTTTACGAGCTGGCGCTTCAGGGCGACCGCCATAAGTCATCTCTTTTCGGTCCCTGGTGAGGCTTCCATCCACGAGCGAGCGTTGCAAACCAAGGCTCGCCTTCATACTACGCCGAAAAATGCCAGATTTCAATGGATGGGCGGCTATAATCCGAAACGGGAAGCGCCGCGGCTGTCGAATCCGTGAGAATCAGTTGCGAGACATGGTGAGGCCTCATCCGTCCGCAGGGTTTTCAAGCTTCGGCAGGCGCGCCCGCGAGTCTGGGTCGTTGGCTATCCCATGGGAATCGACGTCGGGATTGGGAAGGACTTTTCGAAATATGGACCATCGGCATCAAATGCGGGAGGCTTTGCGCCTTGCCGAGATCGCGGCCAACCAGGACGAGGTTCCCGTGGGCGCGCGCGTCCTGCGTGGGGAGCTTCTGCTTGGCGAGGGCTACAACCAAAATATTCAGGCCATGGACCCCACGGCCCACGCGGAGATCTCAGCCCTGCGCGACGCTTGCCGCTACTTTGGCAACTATCGCCTGCAAGAAGCCACGCTTTACGTGACCCTGGAGCCCTGCCTGATGTGTTTTTCCGCTCTGGTCCACGCACGCGTTCAAACTCTGGTGTACGGGGCCTCCGACCCCAAGGCCGGCTTTTCCCAGTTCTTGGATGAGCACGCGCTGCAGCGCTTGAACCACCGCGTCGAAATCGTGCCCCATGTGCTGGCGGAAGAGGCTTCCGCACAGATTCGCCGCTTTTTCGAGGCCAAGCGGAAGCGCGGCAAACGGAAATGGATGCGGCAAAGTTAGCAAAACCACCAACCCAAAACCGCTCACGGCGGTGCGGCAAAAAGCAAACAAGAAGGAGTTCGCATGCAAGCCTATACCCTCAGAAAGGCCGAGGCCGAAGATGCCGGGGCGATCCTGGATCTGATCCACGCGCTCGCGGAGTATGAGAAAGAACCCGATAGCGTGGAATGCACCCGTGAGGACATTCTGCGCGATGGCTTCGGCGAGAGGCCGATCTTCGAATGCATTTTGGCCGAGGTAAACCATTTACCCGTGGGTTTGGCTCTCTACTACTTCAACTGGTCCACCTGGAGGGGCGCACCTACGCTTTACCTGGAAGACCTCTTCGTGGTTCCCGAGCATCGAGGCAAGGGGATTGGCCTGGGGTTGTTCTCGAAGTTGGCGGAAATCGCGGTTGACCGCCGCTGTCGCCGGTTCGAGTTCGAGGTATTGGACTGGAACCAATTGGCGCGCGACTTTTACCATGGCTTGGGCGCCTTTCACAAGGAGGGGTGGCTGCCTTACCGGCTGGAAGGCGAGGCCCTGGTCAAGTTAGCCAAGAGGTAGGCGGGCCCGTCGACCACGTGGTCCTTCCCTTGCGGTCAAATGATGGCCTGGCCCCATTAAAGCCGTTGCGAGCCAATGCCTTCAGGCTAGGGCTCAGATGGCCTGGCCCCATTGAGGGTCATGCTTTGCGGGCGGTGAACCAGATTTCTTTTCCGCGGCGGGGCTTGACGGAGCGGGCCGTTTCCCTTTCGAATTGGGCTACTTCGAAGCAGGCGCTCAATAGCTGATGAAAGGCATCGGCATCCATTTGGAAGGGTGGTCCCGTTTCCGGACGGGGCACGGAAGAGAAGATCATGCCCCAATAGATGCCTCCCGGTAGAAGGGCCGCCCTGACTCTTTGCAGGTAAGTTTCCCGGAATTGGGGGAGCAGGGCGCAAAAGCAAGTGTATTCCCACACGCCATGGAAACCTTGGTCAAATGCCATGGTCGTGACGTCTCCCTTTTGCCAATCGACCCGGCTGGCTGGATAGGCCGCGCGCGCCGCGGACAGCGCCGATTCGGAAAAATCGAGACCCACCACATCCGCGCCCTGTTTGGCGAGGAAATGGGCATCGTGACCGATTCCGCAACCGGGCACCAGCACCCGGTAGCCGCGTGGCCTATGCCGGCGGCACCAATCCACCAAGGCCGGCGTGGTCCCGCCCAAGTCCCAGGGCGTGTTCGCGGCTTGCCAGCGTGAATCCCATTCTTGCGCGCCGAGATGGCCCGGAGTTTCCTTGGACGTAGCCGAATCCCCGCTCATGGTTTGCGAAAATTGAGCTCTTCGTTCTCAATCCAATCGATCGGCTCCGCGCGCTCCGATAAAGCATGGGTCACACCCGCCATCAGATGGACGAATCCGGCGAGAT
>JBGTRP010000875.1:0-3232 GCA_041940685.1 Acanthopleuribacteraceae bacterium | reverse complement strand
AGGTCGGGTTTCGGGTGGTTCCGGGTGAGGGCGTTCTGGTTCAAGCCAGGAGCCCGCGTTTCGCGAGCCTCACGCGCGAGCACATCGCGCTGAACTATAACTTCAAGCTCCATTGGGTGGTTCGGGAAAGCTTTCACAACAACCTCTTTGTCGTGGACCAGTTATCCCCCTATATCCGTCACTTCGTGCCCAACGCGCGTGGAGAAAACGGCGAGTTGGAGCTTCAAAACCCCACCATTCCCATGGCGCTTCCCGGTTACGAACCACCGCCGCCGATCTGGGACGAGACCTCCAAAACCCAGGAAGACTTCGAGCGCTGGTGGCATTCCTGGAGCAGAATCACCGGTTTCCACACGCTGGGAGAGGGTTTTCTGGTGGCCTATGAGATTCCCGACCCCCAAAACCAACGCGGCAGCCTGCAAGCGCTACAGCGAATCTCCCGCAATGGAAAAAATGTGGGAGCGCGCATGGTGCCGGGCGGCTCCCTGATGGGCGTTTCCAACAACCGGGCCTTCATATTGCACGAAGGGGAAGTAGGGACCGAATTCCGCTATTGGGTTCGCGTTCTTCAGTTTTAAACACCGCCTACTCGCCGAGGGTGTCCATTTCTTGCCGAATCGCGGCCAACTTCCGCCGCAGGGTCCGTGTGTGCTCCGGACCCATGCGAATCAAGAGCTTGTGGACCGGGTCCAGAGATTCCAAGCGGGGATCGGCAAAGATATAAACGCCTTCCCTGCCGAGAAGCTCGATTTCGCCTTGCGCCTCGTCGAATTCGTTCCATTCCTCCAGCACCTCCTCCAGGCGATCGGACCAGGTGACGCCCTCGTTGCCTAACTCGTCGAAAGCCTCGGAGAAGAGGGGCTGAAGCCGATGATAACCCGAGGCCAGAAGCCCCGGCTCCACGGTCGCAATCGCTTCCACGAAGGCATCGTAGCGCTCGTAATTTTTCGGCGAAAGGTAGAGCTTTCCATCTCGCTCTTCAACCTCCAGGCTGCCGTCCGGGCTCAAGAAATTGAAGAGCTTGTAGGGATTCTTTCCCCGGCCCATTAAATCCACCGCGGTCACCAGCTTGCGAATGAGATCCTTGCGGTCCAGGACCTCCCGCGCCAGCGAAGCCGCCTCGTTTCTCGGCCCATTGGATTCGTCCCCCGTGGCGGTCAGGCCCCCCAAGGTCTCACGGACCAGCTCATCGCTCTCGCTCAAGGGCGGCAAGGGAGGATTTTGTTGCGGTCCGGTCGCATCGGCATCCTCGGATGCTTGGCTATCCCCTCCGCTTTCGGCGCTAGAAGGGTCTTCCGCGGCGATCGGTCGCGGGTCCTCTGTGAGGGTTTGAGTCGCATCGTCCCTATTGCCGTCCCGGTAATTTTCGGAATAGTAACGATAGCCCAGGTAGCCGCCGATCAAAAGAGCGGTGATCACGATCGCGATGACGATATTCTTCACGGTTTAGACTCCCCGGACCTTCTGACGGCCCAAATTTTCAATATTGCGCGGTAATCACGGACACGAGAGAAAAGGCATTCCCATATGGATTACGGCTATCCAAATGCTCCCATCCCTGGAATGCGCCAGGGGCTCGGCCCCGGGGAGCCCGGGGCTCCAGCGGCAACCCTATCTCATTATGAACCATGGCCTTTCCTACGACAACCGGCCCAATCCCTCCCCCTGAGGACCGCTTTCCCATTTCTCCGCTTTTCTTTTGCGAAGATAGGGGTTTATGCTTGCAGGACCCTGAGCTTCCAAATCAAACTCCATGGTTGGCGGGGAATATGTGGATTTCTTTGCTGGTTGTCTGCGCGAGCGGCCTGTTCTGGTTCGGTTTCGAACATGCTTATCAAACACCCAAGCTGTTGGCCTGGTGCCTCTTGCTGGCCGCGTTGCGGAGTGGTTCATCATCCCGCGGGCAATCGGGGTTCTTCCTTCTTTGCTTTCTTTGGCCATTGGCCAGCTTTTTTTGGAGCCGGCATACCTGGCTTTTTTTGAGTAGCGCCATGGTTTGGCTGGCTATTGGCATGGCCTTTTCCCTCATGCCTCTATCGTCCCGCGTTCGCGCGGAAATTCGCCGGGGCCTTGCCTGGGCCGGCATGGCGCTCTCCGCCTATATCCTGGTCCAGGTAGCGGGTTGGGATCCCATTCCTTTTGAAGAGGCCTTTCATCCGGGCGGGTTTTTCGGGAATTCGGCCGCCTCGGCCCATTTTCTGTTACTTTGCTTTTGCCTGGGCGAGTTAAAAAAGCCTGGGGCCCAAATCGCATGCCGGGTTTGCCTGCTCGTGGGCATGGCCTTTTGCCAAAGCCGAGGCGTTTGGATCGCCTTGCTTGTTTATGTTTTCCTCAACCGGGAACGCCTGTTCGGCGGGGTTTGGAAACGCCTGGCGCCAGCGCTCTGCTTGGCGGCTCTCGGAGCGTTGGCGGCCTTTCATCTCACCGACATTCGCCAAGGTTGGCGTCATGTCACGCATTTGCGGGAATACACGGCCGATTTCCACCAACAGCCGCGCAAAGTGGAGCAAAGAGCGCCTTGGTTTCGCGGAAAGCGCCTGAGCATCCTGGCGCGGATCATTTTGTGGAAAAACAGCTTTCACCTGTTGGCCTCCCATCCCGTGCGCGGAATCGGGTTCGGCCAGTTCCACGTCTATTACCCCGAATTCGCACGCTCCTGGGAGGATGACATCCACATGAGCGAGGCTTACCGCGCCTTGTCCTCACACAACCTGCTCCTGGACGCCGCCATTCAAATGGGAATCCCCTGGCTGGCCCTGACATTGTGGCTGGTTTCTACGCGATGGAGGCGGGATCGGCTGCCGAAAAATTATTGTCAAGCGGTGGGTTTACAGCTTTTCCTCGCCATGTTCTCGCTGAATTTCCTCAACCCGGCCATCATCCTTCCTCTGATTTTGCTCTATGGCCCGGAACCCGCGCCGGAGTCGGAACAACGGAAAAAAGCGGGACCGCCCATCCTTTTTGGCTTGATCTTGCTTGTCATCTTCCTACTGGCGCTGGCCGACCACCGCGCCAGGGCCGCGCGGAACGCGCGGGATTGCAAAAAAATTTACGGGCTTTTCCCTGAACATCAAGCCCGGTGCTTTTACCGAGAGGCCAGGATGCGAGAGGCTTGGGAAGCCCAAACCCGAGCCTTCCGCCAAGATCCATACGGCCCGGAAACACTTTATAATTTAAGTGTGATCGCACGCGAGTTGGGTAGGCAGGATCAAGCTTTCCACGAAATCGCGCG
>JBGTRP010000874.1:0-3240 GCA_041940685.1 Acanthopleuribacteraceae bacterium | reverse complement strand
GAAAATGGTTTCCCGCTATGGTCTCCAAGCGCTTTTCGGGAAAGGGGATGTGGTAGAAGACGCAACGGCGCAAAAAGGCCTCGGGCAGGTTTTTTTCAGAATTGCTGGTAATGACCACGAAGGGCCGCAACTCCGCGGGCAATTGCCGCGGCGGCAGTATCACGTTGCCGAGTTCGGGAACCCGGAAGTACATCTTTTCAATCTCGTTGAGGATATCGTTGGGGAAATCGCGCGGGGCCTTGTCCACCTCGTCGATCAGCACCACCGTGGGGCCTGTCTTTTTTCCCGCCATCCAGCCCTCGGGCAGGTAGGCGGCCATCTCTTCCGGAGCCGCGCGCACGATGGCTTCCCCCAAACCCTGATAATGGATGTAGGCCAGGGGTTCATGGGTTGCCGGTTTCCCCGTCTCCCCAAGGTTCGGCTTACCAGGCGCTCCCCATTGCGAGCCGAGATAGCGGCCCAGGGTGTCATAGGTGTAAAACAAATCGCGCGCCACGGAGGAAGACTTGCATTCCAGTTTGATGGGCTCGCCACGGTCAAAGGCATGGGCAATGCTGTAGGCCAGATCGGTTTTGCCGACACCGGGCTCCCCGCTCACCAACAGGGGTTTGCCCAATAAGTAGGCCACGCTGACCGCGTGCTGAAGCCCTTCATCCGGCTGGTAGGCCAGGCCGCGGGTTTGCCAGTCGTTGGCAATGCGGACCGCGCCCTCGGTCAACGGCGGCAATTGGGCTTTTTGGCCTCCGCCCCGGTAAATTGGAAACTCCACCTCGCCCCTCCTCTTCAACGTCTTCTGGGCGTGAGCTCTTGCGCGTAATCGTCCAGAAGGCGGTGCAGTTCCTCGGCCAGCACACGCATGGGCAAGGCGCCGCCCTCCGTATCAAAAATTCTGTTGATCCGAAATCTCAAGTCGTCTTTGTAATCAATAAACTCCCGCTTTAACCATTTTTTCTCCGCCATATCGATCCACCGGTTCATGTCGCTGCGGCGGACCACTTCCAAATAGCCGATATCGCGAAGTTCCTTGATCCGCCCCAGGGTACTTGCGATCCGGGCCTTGAGCAGCCAGTTGCGAACCTGGGTCCAGGCGCGCCGGGCAATGGGACCTTCAGGGTCGTAGAACCGCAACGCCACGCCAACCACCACATCGCGGCGCGCCCGCCATTCCAGTTTTTGCCATAGCATGAGCCAATTTTTGAGCGCATCCAAATAAGGGTTGCGCATCTGCCCAACCCCGCCATCCACGAGAATCAACACCTTTCCCTCGGGCAGGCCGTCGGTGATCTCTTGCAGCGCCGGAGCCTTTCCTCCTCCAATTTCAAGAGGCTTTCCGAATACCTTGTCATGGAGATCCTTGTGAAAGCCGTTGACCGTCGCGTGGCAATCGAGCTCAAAGCGATTGGGCTCCGGCAACTCAAGGTATTCATGGCCGAAGACGCGCAGAAACATGTCGTGCTCGGCGCTTTCGGGTCCCAACACGCGAGCCATCACCAGTGGTCCGTCCTTTTCAAGGAAAATTTGGAGCAGGCGATCCTTGGGTAGAATGCGGTCGGCCTGGTAGGGCAGCAAGGACGGCAAGATCACCGGCGCCTTGGAAAGGGATTGGGCCCCCATTTCCGACACGTTGTGGGAAACGATGCCCAAGTCGGGCCACAACCGGGTCAGAGCCGCTCCCACCTCGAGCGCCGCTCCTCCACTGGCTTCTTCCGTCTGGGTCAGCATTCCCATAACCCTGCCCTCGGGATCCAGCACCGGTCCCCCGCTCATGCCAAAGGAGAACCTCCGTTTCTCGGCGGCCAGCACCAAGCGGTGGTATTTCTCCGAGGAAACCTCCAGGGTTCGATACGCAACAGAACCTTCGACCATTTTTATGGAAACGGTTCTCCCTCCTTCTTGGAAACCGAAGCCTTGGAAGGGGGTTCCCTGCCGAACGCCATTCACCAAGGGCAGAGGCCGCGCCCGGCCGGGGGCGGGGGTTACTTCGAGGAGGACCAAATCGCAGGACGTACCCGCGGAGCGAAACACGGTTGCGTCCTTTTCACCCACCTTGACCACAAGGTTCTTGAGATTGGACCGAGGAGGGTTTGCTAGCAATACTTTTTGAATCACATGAGCACAAGTAAGGTAAAGGGCCGAACTGTCGCGAACGGCCACACAAAAACAGGTGCCATAGGAGGCCTCCTTGTCACCGGTTACCCTTTCCACGGCATGTTCCAGATTGGGCGTCATCAGAGAGGCACCTTCGAATTAGTTTTGTTTCGGCTTCAGGGTCAATTTGACGGAGAGATTGGCGCCCGCCTTGGACTTGACTAAATACAGATTGCCCGATCCCTCGAAGCTGAGGCTCAACTGGATTTCAGCGGAATCGATGGCCATATCGCGATTTAGCTCGGACCAGACCGAGGCCACGGGTTGGCAGACCTTGCGCAGCAGGGGCGCGATTTGATCGAAACCCTTGGCTACCTTCTCAGCGCCGCCGAAGGCAATATTGCGGGGACCGCCTTCGACTTCGGCCTCTACCAGGACGCCCTCTTCCAACTCGATCAAGCCCGTGGCCATGGCAACTCCTCCAACCGTACTTTTTCAAAGAAATGTTGTATGAGAGTTGATCATAAAAGCAAACATTTCCCAACGTCAACCGGAAGTAGAGTTGATTCTTGGAACAAGCTAATTATCGAAGGGATTACAATCCGGAGAAATTGTTTATTTTGAATGGATAAGAGTGAAATATCAAAAACTGTTCCAATCTAGCGGGCAGGGTTCGCGCGGGCTTCCATTCCGTACCGCCAGGCCCGCTGCGCTTGGGCCTTGGCGGACTCCATTCCAGCCCGCGAGAGCGGCACAGGGTAAAAGGGTAAAAGAGAAAAGCATTACTCGGGAGTCCTCAACAGGCGGAAGCCAACGTGGAAGTGGCGGTTGTCCGGGCGCCAGTTGTTGCGATTCGCAGACCGACAGTACCTGGCGATGAAATGCCAGCTACCGCCACGGCGCACGCGGTACGAGCCCTTTGGCGGTCCCGCAGGGTCGGTTTCCTTTTTCCCCGAATAAGGCCCATACCAATCCGAGCACCACTCCCACACATTGCCATGCATGTCGTACAATCTCCAGGCATTGGGCTCAAAACTCCCCACGGCCATGGTCTTTTCCCGGTATTCTCCCTTCGGGAATCCGGCATAAGGGTAATTGCCGTCGTAGTTGGCCTGATCAGTAGTCAGGTTTTCCCCTGTATGGAAGGGCGTC
>JBGTRP010000873.1:0-3249 GCA_041940685.1 Acanthopleuribacteraceae bacterium | reverse complement strand
GCGAGGGGAATGCGTTTCATGGTCGGCGCGCAGCGATGCGAGATGCGCGCGCGGAATCGCATGCGGGCCGTCGCCGAAAAAAATTCGTGCGCCGCTGCGGCCCTCCCGGGGCCGCGGCCAGTTCTTGTGACTTACTCGGTTTTTAGGTTGGCCGCGGCGTTAAGCGCCGCAGCGACGCACTGGAGACCTTCCGGCGTTAGATCGACAGGCCGACTGCGCCGGTTTCCGCCGCCCGCGTCAAAATGACACGAACCGCACCGACCGGCCGTCGACTTCCCCGGGCACAGGTCCCCTTACGCCGCTGGGCTGTCGAAATCTTCGGTCTGGATTGGCAAAGCCCAAAGCACGCACTCACCGCCGCGCCGCTGCATGCGATTGACGAGATGGTGAATCTTTTGGCCGGTAGCGTTGATGCCTTGCGGGGCGTACCCTTGGCGTAGCTCCAACTGTCGGAGGTATGCTGATCCATGGGGAAGTCGCTGATGATCTTGTAGGCGCGCTTGCTGTTCTTGGTGAAATCGAGTTCGATATCGAAGTTCGCCGAGATCCCCCTGGGCAAGGTGAGATGGATATCGCCGCCCTTGGAGGAAATCTCCACATCGCGCCGGCCCTTTTTGGGGTCGCCGATCATGTTCACCCGAACATCCCCGCCCATGGTGCCGACCTTGACCCAACCGTCGACCTCTGCAACTTCGATATTGCCCCCCATGGTGTTGGCGTCCACGAAATGCCCGGCGCTCTTCACCGTAATTCCGCCGCCCATGGTCTTGAGCTTGGCGCCGAAGGGAGCGTCCTCGACCTTGATTTCACCGCCCATGGTATGAATGTTGACCACATCGTCGGGAGTAAAGGAACCGTCGCCGCCCCGCTCCCGAAGCTTTACATTGTCATAGACCACGTTCCCGCCCATGGTCTTGCCGTCAATATTCCCGATCACATCGTGAAACATGATGTTGCCGCCCATGGTCTTCACTCGGCCATCGAGATCGGAGTCCTCAACCCTGACGTTTCCGCCCATGGTCGTCAGTTGCACCTTTCCAATGAGATCCTTGAGGCGAATGGCGCCGCCCATGGTCTTCCCCTCGATCTCGCCCTCGATGCCGGTAATGGTCAGGTCGCCGCCAGAGGTGTAAATGTCCAGATCCGCGAGCCGGGGCACCATGAGCTTCACATTGATGCCGAAATTGGACTTGAGCGTACGGATTCGGAAACGGAGCGACAGGCGAATGCCGAAATCGGTTTCCTGGTGTTCGATAACATAGAGATCCTCGTTTTTGGCTCTCAGCGTGTATTCAAGCTGAACAGTGTCCTCATCCCAGGCCTCGATATCGATGGCGCCTCCGGTTTTGAGGTCTACCTCCAACTTTTGCCCCGGACTGAAGGGGTAGTTCTCCACGATGGGGGTTCCCGCCCAAAGCGCTGAGGCGAGGGCGCAGAGCAATAGAGCGGCCGGGCAGTATTTGGGAATAGGGTTCATGTCGATTCTCCTAAAAAAAATTGTGTAAAGAGGTGGAACCCGGTGGAACGGGACTCGTTTGAAACTGATCGCGGTCGTTTAATAAATCTCTTTCCCACTGGCCCTCAAGAGCAGTGGCGTATCCTCCGGTTTGGATAGCTTCTCCAAGGCTTCCCGCAGGGCGTCCCGACTATTGGGCTCTCCGGCCAGGTATTCCAAGGCCTGAAGACGAAGCTGAACCGATTCTTCTTCCTTTAGAATGAGCAGAAAAGCGTCGGAAACCTCGCGGTCCATTTTGTAAGCCGAAAGCAGAGACATGGCTTTCAGCCGCACGGAGAGGCTGTCGTCATGTTGCATGGCCAGAATCATGGCCTGCTTGATTTTGGGGTCCATCACATCCCCCGCGATGCCCAGCGCCTTGAGCCGGCTATTGAGCGATTCCGGGTTGAGCAGGGTCTGGGCCAATACGTCCTTGACAAGGGGATCGTCCTTTTGCCCCACCAATCGCAAATGGGTGGAGAGATCAAAGCTGAGCGCCAAACGCCCGTCGGCCAGGGGAGAAAAGGAAACATTGGAGTAGGAATACGGGGAGCCCGTGCTGTCGTCCAAGCGGGGATTGGCGGCCACCTGATGACGCAACTGCTGCAACAGATGGCCGGCTTCCCGTTCAGGGGAAAACAGGGCGCCGCGCCCAGACAGAAAGCCCGCGAGAAAGAGCGAAGCGGCAATGGCCGCGGCGGCCCACCACCTCGAGGCGGAAGCCCGAGATAGGAGCGATCCTTCCGATGCGGTCCGCCAGGGAACGGACTGGTGCCGAATCCGATCGAGCACGCCCGACCGCATGCGGGAATAGGCATCCGCACCCGGTTCCTCCAACAGCAGGTCTTCCCAATCCCGATGGGTTGCCAATAATCGCCGGCATGCCCGACACTCTTTTAAATGGGTTGCCAATTCCGGAGAAATCGGCGCGTCTTCGGCGAAGATCGCGGTCCAATCGTTTTCAAACGATGCACAGTTTTCCATCAGGAGCTCCTTGCCTTTGACAAATAGGCCAAGCGCTGCATGCTTCGGTAAAGCATGTTCTTCACCACGCCCTCGCTGCACTGCAAGATCGCCGCGATTTCCCGAATGCTAAGCCCTTCCAGATATTTCAGCACCAATGCAAGCCGGTGCTTGGGGTTGAGCCGACCCAGCATTTGACCCAATTTTTTGCGGTTCTCAATTTCCAGCAAGCCCGCATCCTGATCGGCCTCGGCCTCATCGGCCGCCAGGTCCGCATCAAAGGGCTCATAGAAACGGCGAGAACGCTGCCAGCCGATACATTCGTTATAAGTGATGCGAATCAGCCAGGCCTTGAATTGACCGGGCTCGGCCAAACTGTCAAGGCGTTCGAATGCCTTGAGAAACACGGTCTGGGAGAGGTCCAGGGCTTGATCTCGTTCACCCGCGAAGCCCAGGGCGATTTTGTAGACCAGCTTTTGGTAGCGCAGCATCAACTGATCATAGGCCCCCAGTGAGCCTTCCAGGGTTTCCCGCACCAAATTCGCATCCATGAATTCCGCCAAAAGTTCCACCTCAGTACAATGAGCAAGACGCGAGGAAGCGGCTGGAAGTGAGCATATGAATAAAAAAAATTTAAAAATGTTCGCACACAACCGCTAAAACAGGAACGGCTCCCACGAGGGAGCCGTCTCATTTCGCTTAAATGTTTTTTATGCTGTAAGGGATGAGAGTCGCCACGGGAGCTTTCCGGGAGCGCCAATACTAGGTTTGGCCCGGGTTTCGGGTTTAAC
>JBGTRP010000872.1:0-3251 GCA_041940685.1 Acanthopleuribacteraceae bacterium | reverse complement strand
ATTTCCGCTTAATGGTCGAGGGCAGGAAGCGTCTGGAGCCGATTGGAGCTCAGGTCCAACTGAAACAGACTCTTGGGTAGGGGGGGCAGGCTGGTAAGCCGATTTCCGGAGAGCGACAATACTTGCAGGGAATTGGGTAAAGGCGGCAGCGACTCCAGTCTGTTAGCCCGTGCGGAAAGGTAAAGCAAGCTGGAGGGTAAGGAAGGCAATACCTCTACTGCCGCTCCGTCGATCACCAACTGCCTCAGGGATTCCATACGGCTGAATTCGGGTACGCGCGCGAGCGCGAGACCGCTGAGGTTCAGCGCCCTGAGTGGAAGATTTCCCAGTGGCGGAAGGTTTTTCAATGGATTGAGACTGAGGTCCAGGACGATGAGATCCCGCGGCAGGCTCTCGGGCAAATCCTCGACCCGGTTATTGGCCAGGCTGAGCCCAAGCAGGCTTTGCGGAAGCTGCGGCAGGGTTTTCAGACCGGATTCATGCACCAGCAATAGCTGTAGTCGGGAAGGAAGCTTAGGCGGTAAATTGAAATTGACGCGGAAAAAGTAAAGGTAGAGCAGGCTTTCCGGTAGGTCGGGCGGCCGCGACAAGGGAATATTCTCCAGTTGCAGCAGCGCCAGGTTTGGCGGCAGTTCGTCAAGCTCCCTGAGCGGTAGGTTGGTAAGATTCAATGCCTCCAGGTCGGAGAATTCGGCGAGGCTTCCAAGCGTTTCGATAGGCGAGCTCCAAAAGGAAATTACCTGAAGCGCCCGCGGGAGCCCGGAGACTCGGCTGATGTCGGTGTTGGACAAAAAGAACTGGAGCAGGCCCGCCATCGATGACAAATCGGGGAGGCGGGCGATCTTGGGGCCAAAAATTTCCAAATAATTGAGCCCGTGAAAGGCTTCCAGCCCGGCCAGGTCAGTCATGGCGCCCGAGAAATCGAATATCTGCAGCGGACCCTGGTAGGCCGCGGCTTCCTGAAACGAGATTTCACCGTTGTCGTCGCGATCAAAGCTCCGCTGGCAGTATTGCTTGAATGCCTCGTCTTTGAAATCGAGGAACCCCGCGGCTTCCAGGAGAAAGGGTTCGGTCATCTGGACCGAATTACCGCTGATCGCGCGCAGTTGGTAGGATTGCGCCGCGTCCACGAAGGGCAAGGTCCAGGTTTGGGCCCCGGAGACGGTTTCCGGAAAGATGCGCGCGACAACTTCCAAGTCCCGCATCAATTCGAACCGCACCCCTTGGCCGGGGTTGTCAAAGTTGCTCCAGGCCAGTGAAAGCGGCTCTCCCTGGTAATGGCTTGCCTTGGTTTCTGTAAGCAGGCGAAAGCCTCCCTCCGCGTTTAAGGCTCGTTCCAGATTCAAGCGCTTTGCCGTCACCGTCACGCCTTCCAGATCCGGTAGCGGGTCGCCTGTGTGGATGAGGCGCATTTTGAGCTCGGAAGCGGTCATGTTCGGATGGGCGGATTTCAGCAAAGCCGCGGCGCCGCTGACATGTGGCGCCGCCATGGAAGTGCCGCTTTTATATTCGTAGGAAAAATCGAAACCCACCTCTTTTGCCGGTGAGGAGGGCTGATCGAAGACCAGGAGATTGTCCAACTCGAAACCGAAGCCCTCGGGTTGGGAACCCGTTTCCCACAAAAAGCGAAAGCGGAAATCTTCACTGTAGAAATTCGGAGCAAGAAATAGGGTCGCGGTGAAATAACCCTTTTCCGAATACAAGTCCCGACTAGGATCCAATTCGAGATAGGGTTGCCAAGACCCATTGGACCAAATTTCCAGGGACAGCCGGCTGTTCTCGTCGACAGAGAAGCGGTAATCGAATTGGAGGAAGCAGTTCTCCGCACTCGAAAGGTCCATGACGGGAAACTGGAGATATCCTTCCGCGTTTGCCCGAAATGGGAATTTGGCCTCGCCATCGGCGCGCAAGGCCTGGTTTTTGCCTCCGCGCAAGTCATTGGCCACGGTAGCCCAGTAATTGGCCGCCCCTGTTTTTTCCAGGCCCGCGGGCAATCGTGGGGGGATGGCGGCCTCAAAATCCTGGTGGTAGATCACCTGCTTGCCGGGCACCGTGCTGAGAATGTGCTGGCCCGGTGCGGCCATGTGGACGCGGGTCGCGCCGCGGGAGGAAAATGCGGCGAGGCGGTCCTCGATCGTGGTAGCCGCGACCGCAATGATGTTGTCCAGGTCGAAGCCGGCCGGGTAGGAGGAAAGCAGGGTTTCATCGAAGTCGATGCTGCCGCCGTGGTTGCCGGCCGAGGCCACGAAGAGCACGCCCAGGGAGGCGGCATCCTCGATCGCCGTATAGAGCGCTTGGGAAAAGTAGGAACCGCCCCAACTGGCATTGATCACATGGGCCCCGTTTGCGACCGCGTAATTCACGCCCTCGATGGACCTGAACACGGAGCCGAACCCCTCATCGGAAAAGATTTTGACAGCCATCAGGCGGACACCGTGATTGATTCCGCTGATGCCGATCCCGTTATTGCCCACGGCGCCGGCGATTCCCGCTACATGGGTTCCGTGGCCCACCACATCGAAGGGATCGTTATCGGGGTTGAAATCGCCGAAAAAATCATAGCCGAACACATCGTCCACGTAGCCGTTGCCGTCGTCATCCAGGCCGTTAGCCTCGATTTCAGCGGGATTGCGCCACATATTCGACGCCAGGTCCGGGTGGCGGTAGTCAATGCCCGTGTCCACGATGGCGATGACGGTCTCTTTTGATCCGGTATGGCGGTTCCAGGCGGCGCCCGCGGATATGTCCGCGCCGGCAACGGCTTCCCCCGCGCCCGCATCCACTTGGGAACCATTGTTGCGCAGGCTCCACTGCCGCGGAAAGCGGGCGTCATTGGGTAGGTCCGTGAGGAATATGGGGTGGTTGGGTTCAACGCCGATCAGGGGGAGTCCCTTTGCCTTTGAAAGGGATTTGCGCGCTTGCGCCACGCCCTCTACCCGAGGCAACCGGCAAAGCCAGTAGCTGCGGGAGAGCGCCGAGTCGGTTGTTTTTAAGACTTTGCCCGGAATGGCCTCCATCCATGCTTGGCGCTGTTTGGCGCCGGCGGCTTTTAATCGGGAGGCGTCCAAGGTCAGAATGTACTGATCCGCGAGAAACTCCTTTCTTACTTTCTCGGCGTGGGTCTTCTGCTGGACCGGCTGAGGCGCGTTTTCAAGGAAGCGCGCCCTAGGACCATTCAGCCATTCTGTGTTCATGTCCCCATCTGGAAGGCGGCTCTTGTGGGCCCAAACCGGCGCGTGCTCGGAGGAGAG
>JBGTRP010000871.1:0-3252 GCA_041940685.1 Acanthopleuribacteraceae bacterium | reverse complement strand
AAGGTATTGTTCCCCCTGTTGGGCAAAGTAACCGCCGCCCACGTTGCGGTTACTTTTCTGAAGAGATTTGAATACTTCTCCGATCGATAAGCCATAGGCGGCTAAGCGTTCGGGGTCCAGCGTGACCTGGTAGGTTTTCAACTCCCCTCCGAAAGCGTTGATTTCGACCACGCCGGGCACGCCGCGAAGCTGATAGTTCACCGTCCAATCCAGAATGGTGCGCAGCTCCATAGGAGAATAGCCCTCTCCGCGGACCTCGAATTGATATATTTCGCCAAGCCCGGAGGATATGGGTCCCATTTCCGGTTGCCCATAGCCATCGGGAATCGCCTCGCGCGCTTCTCCCAACCGTTCGCCAACCAATTGCCGCGCCCAATAAATATCCGTTCCTTCTTGAAAAACCACCGTCACCACCGAAAGCCCGAACTTTGAAACCGAACGGATTTCCTCCACCTTAGGCAGGCCGCTCATGGCCGTTTCCACCGGAAAGGTGACAAAGCGCTCCACATCCTCGGGAGGAAGGCCTGGTGTGTCGGTCATGATTTGGACCTGGATATTGGTGACATCCGGCACCGCATCGATGGGAAGGCGAAGGAGGGAGCGGACCCCGAAAAGGATCACTAGCAGCCACCCGATCAGGATGAGGAGGCGGTGATTTAAAGAAAAATGAATGATGGAATTCATGAGGATATCTCCTTAATGGTCGTGATCTCCGGCTAAAGCCTCCTGATTGGCCTGGGACTTGAGAATAAAGGTGTCTCCCGCCACCAGGCGGTCTCCTGGTTGTAAAGGGCCCGTGATCTCGGCAAACTCATTTGATTCAGCGATGACCGTGACCGAGACCATTTCGTACTCGCCGGGCTCTCGTTGCCGGAAGGCGACATGGCCATTCTTGATCCGTTGGAGAGCCGTTTTGGGAACCAGATAGGCGTTGGCTTCCTTGGTATGGGTAACCTGAACGGTCACCTGGCCGAACATTCCGGCCCGCAGAAGTCCTCTCGGGTTGTTCAAAACCAAGCGGATGGGGGCGGTTCGAGATTCACGGTCCACCTGAGAGCCGATGAAGTCCACGATACCCGGAAAGACGCGGTTGGGAAGACCTTTGAATGTTGCGACGCCTTTTTGGCCTACCCGAACGGCGTTCAAGTCCCGCTCGGATACCCGGGCCATGACCCAAACCACTCGGGTGTCGGCGACCACGAACGCCGTTCTTCCCGTGGTGAGCACTTCACCCAGGGTGATGTGTTGTTCGATGATTTTGCCATCGAAGGGCATGGTCATCCTGTAGCGGTTGAGGACTCGTTCGGACTCATGGGGAAGGGATTCCAGAGTGTCACCGCTGACCCCAAGGGAGAATAAGGTCTCACGGTCCTGGCGCACCGCGATGCGGGCCTCCGCCAAGGCCTGTTCCGCCTCGAGGAATTCCTGCTCCGCGGAAATGCGCTTTTGCCAAAGCCGCTTTTCACGTTCGAATATTTTTTGATGTAGGGCTTCTCGGGCCTGGGACGCCAGGTAATCGGATTTCGCCTTGGCCAGCTCGCGGCTTTCAAGAACCGCCAGCACATCGCCTTTGCTTACCGGATCTCCAAGCCGGTAGTTCACCTCTCTGGCGATTCCTTCCACTCGCGGCGTAAGATGGGCCACCCGCATGGGATCGAATTCGACTTCAGCCGGGAAGCGCAGCCGGTCCATGAGCTTTCCATGCTGAATGGCAATCACATCCAGATCCAGATTTTCCAACTGGCCTGGCTCCAGAATGATCATTGTTGGCGCATGCTCGCCATGATGCTCCTTCGCTTCCTGTGCAAACCCTTGTCCATACAGGAGCACCAACGACGTCCAGATCCTGCCTGTCTTAATCATTTGCTTGCTCCCTATCGCTTGTTGGCCCTGGGATTTTCCGGCCGATGAGGCGTTCCAGCATGGTTTTGTGTCTTTGGTATTGGGCCAGTCATTCGAGGTGTTGGATATGGACCTCGAAGTAGGTGCGTTGGGCGTCCAACACATCCAGGTATCCAAGCTTGCCTTCCCGATAACCCTCCCGGGTGCCCTCGAAGGCCCATTTGGCGGAGGGCAGGATCTGTTCTTGCAGGATGGTTGCTTGTTTCGCGGCGGTTTCCAGGGATTGAAGCCTGGCCGCCAATTGAACCCGCTTTTGGTTTTCAACCGCTTTCTTTTCAATTTCGCCTTGCGCGATCAGGCTCCCGGCTTTTTGAATCTGTCCCTGGTTGCGGTTGAACAGGGGCAGGGGAAGGGATATCCCGGCCACCCATGCGTGTTCATTCAACTCCCTCAACCGGCGATAGCCCAGCTTCAGGTTGAGGTCCGGGACGCGCCGGGCCTTCTCCAGCCGGAGTTGGGCATGGCGGTAGTCGATTTCCGTGGTCCAACGGGCCATATCGGGACTATCGAGCAAAAGCGCATCCAAATCTCGCTTTGGAGGAATCTCCGCCATGTGGTCCAACTCCCCCTCCACTCTTGAAAAGCGGAACCGGTCTTCACCCCAATAGCCCGAAAGAATCAGGCGCAACGCTTGCAGGCGCTCTTGGTTTTGCAGCCATTGCATGCGGGCGTTGGATGCGGCGATCTCCGCCTTGGTCGCTTCAAGGGGAGAAACCTTTCCGGCTTCCACGCGCGCCCTGACGGAGGACATCACCTTTTGGGCCAGATCGTGCAAATCCTTGTCGAGGGACACGCGTTTTTGCATCGCCAAAACGTTGATGAAGGCCAAAGTGGTTTCGGCTAAGATGTCTAGCCGCTTGGCGCGGTAACTCCATTGCGCCAGGTTCTCCTGGAGGCCAGCTGCTTCACGCCTTTTTCCGCGTTTGCCAGCCGTTTCCAGAACTTGCCCCAAGCTGAGGGTAGTTTCCGCGGCCTCCAGCCCCGATAAAGGTCCGCTACCTGCGAAGTTTTCAATTTCCGTCTCGAACTCGGGGTTCGGCGCGAGCCCGGCTTGAAGGCGTTCCGCCGCGGCAATCTGGCGGTTTACCGCGGCCGCTTGCAACTCCCGATTGTGGGATAAGGCCAATTGGATGGCGCAAGGCAAGGAAAGCGCCTGGTTTTCTTGTCCGGCGATCTGGTCTTCTCGGGTCCATGCAGATTCCGGAATGAGGGCGAATGCCGTGAAAAGCACGGCAAAAATGTGATTTACCAATGAGATACCTCCGATCATTGCGTGTTTGATTGAAATCTGGACGCGGCAATGCCAGGCGCATTTTTTAGAATGCGGCCCGAACGGGAAGCATCGGAGGT
>JBGTRP010000870.1:0-3253 GCA_041940685.1 Acanthopleuribacteraceae bacterium | reverse complement strand
TTCTCCCTCTTTGATCGAAGCCGGGCTGACCGGTGAACGGCTGGTGTTTCTCACCGCCGACCGGCCGCCTGAACTGATCAACTGCGGTGCCAATCAGGCGATCCGCCAAAACGGCCTGTATGCCAGCCATCCGGCGCTGAGTATTGATCTGCCGCGGCCGACGACGGACATCCCCGCTCGCTGGTTGGTGTCCACCGTCGACAGCGCGATGGCACGCCTGCAGCACGGCGCTTTACACATTAATTGCCCGTTTGCCGAACCCTTGTACGGCGGTGTCCAGACGCGTCTCCTCCATTTCCATTCGCGCCTGTTCCAGGGCCGCCATGCGCTCGCGCCGCTCTTGTTCGAGCCGGCGGTCGATGCCGAAGATGAAGGGATTGCGCTGGTTGGGGCCCCGCTCCGTGGTCGCGGCGGGCCGTTTCCCGTCTTGGAAAGAGAGCGAGGGCGTCTGTTGCAACAGCTCCAGCGTTTTTTGCAAACGCGGTGAAACCGCCGGAAGCTCTCCGGACATTTCAGCCCAAAAGGCGCCGCCCTCCGCGCCCCTGCCGGACCAGCGCAGCGCCCAATTGGCGCCGACCAGCACCACCAGGATCAAAACCAGCGCCATCATGCGCTTTTTCTCACTCATGACCGCCCGCCTCGAAATAGGTTGCCAGCGAGAGTTGAACCCGAACCGCGCCCTCCCTGTCCGCATCGTCCTCCAGCGCCAATTGGTTGATGACCAGAAAGATATCGGAATCCTCGATATCCCCCACGAAGGCGCGAATGTCGCGGTACTTGCCGATCAGGGGCAGGTCCAACTGGTAGATCTCCAGGTCGCGGTCCTTGCTCTGGCCCGTCTGGTAGCGGATCTCGTCCATACGAATGCGGCGCGCGCGGGCCTTCTGCTCTAGGAAATCGGAGATGCGCACCACCCGATCTTCCTTTTGCGCCAAAAAGGTTTCGCGGAAATAGCGGATCTCTTCCAGGTTGTGCCGGTATCGGGCCAGGATGCGATCCAGCTCCTGAAGCCCGCGCTCGGCTTGCAGCAGGGTCGCGGATTCCGAGTCGACCTTGACCGAGCTGTTCTTGAGAATGCTCTTTTCTTCGCCCACGGCCCACTGCCAAAAGGCCAACAGCGCGATGCTCAAAATTACCGCGGTTGCCAACTGGGCGGAGGGGCTGTAAAGAAACTTTTTCAGCAAATCAGCCCTCCTCCGGCCGGAAATCGAAAAGCAGCTCGAAGGCCACGGCCACATTTGAGCGATCATAGGATTCCGACTCGAAACGGATATCCTGGAAGGCGGCCTGCCGTTGCAGGATGCGGATGAGCTCCAATTGGGCTTCCTTGGTGCGCGCCTCCGCGCTGAGCCGGAGGGTGGCCATCGGCTCGCGCTCGCGGGACAGGGTGCTCGTGGGGTGCAGGCTGATAATGCGCACATCCTCGGGCAGCAGCTCGCCGAGTTCGTCCAGCAGCCGGCCCCAATGGGTTTGGAACGCGGCCTGAATTTGATGAAACTGGGTGACCCGCTTGCCATAGGATTTGAGATCGATGGTCTCCAACTCGCGCATGAGCTGATCCTGTTGGCGGCGGACGGTTTCCTGTTTCTGCCGCAGCGCGCCGATATCGCCGTGGGCGTGGCGGTTTCGCTCGCGCAGGGAGAGCCAGTAGGAAACCGAGAGGACGATGGCCGCCAGGAGCATGCCGTTCACCAGCCACAAGGCCAACAGGTTTTTGCCGCGCATCTGAAAAGGCGTCGGGGAGAAGTTCAGGCGATTCTTCATGGCGCGACCGCCTTGGCATGCATCAGGTTCTGGAAGCGTTGCAGCGTGGAGCCCCGCTGAACGGGCGCCTTGACCGGTAGGGAAACCGCCCGCAGCCGCTCGACCAATTCGTGAAAGTCCGCGTCCAGCGCGGGTTCGAAGTTGATGGCGATCAGCCGGTGCGCGCCGGCCTTTTCCCGCAGAACGGGCTCCAAATCCGAGTGCAGCAGGGTGCCCGTATCCAGGCGCTCGTTCGCGGCGTAGGGAAGCCTGCGCATTTGAAAGTGGAGGTAGTTGCCCTCCGCGTCCAAGGCGGTGAGCAGGTAAAAGTCGTGGTACAGGCACAGGCACAGGCTATCGTGAAAGGCGGGTTGGTTCTCGATCAACGTGGCGAACAGGCCGCCGATATAACCGCATTGCACGCCTTTTTCCTTGAAGGCCCCGTCCAATGCGTCCAGCCAGGGGCCCGGTAGCGAAAAGGTGAGGTAGGTCAACGGTTCTTGCAGCGGTACGAATCGCAGGCGAACCTCCTCGATGGGGTAGGGCAGAAAACGCTTCAGCTTCCAGCGCAGGAAATCGGGCAGCTCGCGATTGCCGGCCTTTTGATCCAGCCGGATGCGCAGGGGATGCAGCAGATCGTCCTTCAACAGGAGCGCCGCCCTGTCCCGTTCGAACACCGCGGGTTCCATGCGCGCCATGAGCTGGCCGACTCCCGGCAATCCCTCGCTGCGCTCGAGGGACTGCTGCCAGCCGTTTTGGTGATCGCCCTGGCAACTTTCGGGGGCGAGGTAAATCAGGGGTGGAGCATTCATGTTCGGCAATTTCCGTTTCAAGCTGGATGCGCCGGCGGCGCGTTATTCGATGAAGGTGACCTTGTTGATTTCATGCAGGGTGGTGATGCCCCGTCTCAATTGTTGAACCGCGGCTTGCCTCAGGAAGATCATGCCGTTTTGGACGGCCAGCTCTTTGAGCTCGCGGATGGGGCGTCGCTCCAGGATGGCTTGGCGGATTTCGTCGTTCAATTTTAGCATTTCCGCGATCACGGTGCGGCCGCGATAGCCGGTGCCATGGCAGGAAAGGCAGCCCGCGCCCTCGTAGAAGGGGCCCGCTCGTTCCCCGGGCGTCAGGGCGGAGGCTTCCAGCAACTCTTTTTCCAGGGTAACCGGTCTTTTGCAACCCGAGCAGATCAGCCGGATCAGGCGCTGGGCCACCACACAATTCAGCGCGGAAACGAAGTTGTGAAGATCCACGCCCATGTTGACGAACCGGCCGATGACGTCAATTACATTGTTGGCGTGGACCGTGGTAAACACCAGGTGACCGGTGAGCGCGGCTTGAATGGCCACGTCGCCCACTTCGCGGTCTCGAATCTCACCCACGAGGATGATGTTCGGCGCCTGACGCAACATGGCTCGCAGAATTCTCGCGAAATTCAGCCCAATATCCTCGCGCACTTGGCACTGGTTCATGCCCGCGAAGTTGTATTCCACCGGATCTTCCGCCGTAATGA
>JBGTRP010000869.1:0-3254 GCA_041940685.1 Acanthopleuribacteraceae bacterium | reverse complement strand
ATCCAGTTGCCCAGCGCGGTCTCATAACGGCGGATCACGGTTTCTTCCGCGTTGAGTTCCACCCGCGTGAAACCTACCGGTCGGGCCAGTTCCCCCGTTGGATCGAATTTGTGTTGCCAATAAGCCACGCGGTCGGCCACGGCGGGATCCGGTTGAACGCGATCCCCCGCCAGGCTTTCCAGCCGGTGGCGCAGGGTCAGGCCGCCTTTCCCCAACCGCAGATGGACCACGGTCGCGCTTTTGGCGTCTGCATCGGCCTTCAGCAGCCAACGGCCATTCACCTCGACGGCCATCTGAGAATGATCGTGGCCTCCGAGAATTAAGTCCAACCCCTCGGGGCCGAGCTCCCGCAACAGCGCCTCATCCTCGGAAGCATCGAGGTGGGTGAGCCCCACAATCACTTCCGCGCCTCGCGCCTTGAGCTCCCGCACCATTTGTCTCGCCGTGGCCCTGACCTCTTCGAACCCCGCGATGTAGGGCTGGGTTTTGTCATCGATGATCAGGCTTGCGATCCCCAAACGGATCCCGCCACGCTCCACCAGGGCGATTCTGGATAAATTCGGCGCATGGATGAGCGCCTTGCCGTTCCCGTCCTCGGCGAACCGTATATTGCCATGCAGCCAATGAAACTGAGACTCTTCCACCCGCTGGTCCAGCACCTCGGCATCTTCGATATCAAATTCGTGGTTGCCGAACGTCATCCACATATTCTCGTCAAACGCCGATGAACCATCCAACAGGTTGAGAATATCGATCATCTGCTCGCCGTGAAAGCGCTGACTCATCGCGGCCGGGCTCAGGGCATCGCCCGCGTGGAACAGCAACACGGGACCCCGTTTCCCCTCCAGGCGGGAGCGCAACGCGCGAACCCGCGCAAGACCTCCGGAGCTGCCTCCGGCAACGCCCTCGATGCGGTAAATGTCGTTGATGCCGATCAGCACCAGTTCCCTCGCCGTGCGCTCTTTCTTTACGCATCCCAGTGGTAAAAGGCAGAGAGCCAGCGGCAACCAATTTTTCATGTAACCCACTCCCGGCCTGCACGGCTTCGAAAGGAGCCCATATCCCCATTCAGGGACCAAGTCTCTCCCCGGCCAGAATTATCCGCAAACGGCCTCGATAATGGCTTGGGCAACCTGGAAAGACTCCAGGAACGCACGCCTTTCTTGTTTCATGCGCGCCACCCAGGCATCGTATTCGCCCTTGCGCTGCCGCCCCTCGTAATACGTCCCGGGCCGCAGGATCTCCGCGCCCACGGACTCAATCAGGCCCCGGTTTTCCGGCGCGTCGAGATCGACGACCTGATAGCCAAAGTCGGGATCCGTGATCCATTTGATTTTACCGGCCAACATGGCTTCCAGCATGGCCGAAGAGTGACGGATTTTGACCTTCAGAGCCAGGCCCTTCTCCACGTCACGGCCGTCGCCCCCCACGTAACCGGTGTTCATCATCCACATATCGGTTTGCGGCATGGTAGCGGCAAGTTGAGAGAAGCGCGTTGCCTGCTGCGCGTGGGCCAGGGGGAAAAAGGGTTGCGTAAACGGGCTGCGCGTTTTGCCGCGCTCTTTTCCGGCCGCGCTGGTTTTGGTGGTTTCCCCCAGCATGAAATAACCCGAGGCCTGGGCCGGCGAGGAGAAGCGGACAATGCCGGGCGTGGCCGCGTCCGGGCCCTCGTCGCGGTTGAGAATGCCCATCGAGTGTACCGGTTTAATATCATTGAAGTCCGCGGCGCCGGGAATCGCGGACATGGGAATGATGCTGCGTCCGTTTTGGGTCCAGGCCACGAAATCCCAGCCATCCCGCGGCACCCCATTTTCATCTACAACCTCTTCGGGGGCGACCTCGCCGTTTAAATAGCGGCCCACGAATTTGGGATCGGCCCCGGTCTTGACGAGAATCTCACGCTTGGCCGCCACGTCCTCAGCGGTCATGGAGGTTTTGAAAAAGTCGTATTCGCCTTGATCATTGGTGAAGGCGTTCTCCACCCAGGCGTCGGAATTCAGGGTTCCACGGTAAATAAGCGGCTCGCTTTGCTCGGTGAGACCGAATGTTTTGGCAAAACAACCGTTTTCGGTAATCGAGATTTCGCCCTCTGGCCACATCGCCACCATATCGTCCTGGATCGGCAAGGTCAGCGAGCCCTGTTTGCTGAAGGTGGTCGTGGTTTTTCCAGTTCCGCTGAGGCCCTTGATGGTCATGGTAGTGGCCCGCTCCCCATCGCGCACCTCTTTGGCCCCCGCGTGCAACACCAGTCCGCCCCGATCAAACACGTATTTGGCCAGCATGCGCAGGGCGGCCTTTTTAGATTCTCCGAAGTAATCGGGCCCCATGATGTAGGTAACGTAATGCTCCAGGTCGACCAAAATCGCCTGGCGCCCGTCCAGGGACTCTACAAAACAGTCTGGCGTGTAGACTATGTTGAAAAGCGGCTGGAAGGGTAGCTTCAACTGCTCGGGAGTCTCCACGGCGTCCCTGGGGAAGCTCAGCACCTGCTGCATGCCCGCGATATTGGCGGCCTCCGGGGTATAGGTCCAGCGCACGGGAACGGCCCGGGGGCCCACGCCGAGGTAACCCTCGATCTGGATGCATTGCCCGCATTTGCGGATGTAGGCCGCCTGCTGGTCGATCAAAGGTTGAGCCTGCTCGGGTGGCATGGTTTTATGGCTGTAGAGATGAGCATCGGAATCGGGAGCGACCACAAATGTGGCCTTGGCCAAGCGCGACTTGTTGCGGGAAACCTTGTTGAGATTGCCATAGGCGGTTTTCTCAACCGCGGGCGTATGCGTAAGGGTCAATTCCCTGAGTTCAGATTGATTGGGGTTGCGTTTGACCCCTACGCCAAAGTCTAGACGCGGCGTGGCCAAAGTTTTCATGCTCACTCTCTTCCTCCCGATGACAAAGTCCTCTCATGGGCATGGCATTGTAAACGCGGACACCCTGATTTTCAAGGCTTTCTCGGCGAGTGGCCTCGGGTCCGCATCTGGTTCCGCATGCCCGCGAAGATTTTATGCGACGGCAACCTCACTGGTTTCTGGGAAGATAGCGCTAAATCCAAGCACTTTCAGCTTTCATTTTCCGTTTCTCTTTTAAAAACGGCGCCCAATCCTCTACAATATGAATGTACAAAGGAATGAATCGTCAGCTTTTCCGGAGCTCGCGGTTTTTTCCGGAAGCGCCCCTGAATTCGAACCGGAAACAAGGAGGCATTCGGAAATGAGAGACCAGCTCAAGGATCGTGGCTACGACAAGGAAGAAGA
>JBGTRP010000868.1:0-3264 GCA_041940685.1 Acanthopleuribacteraceae bacterium | reverse complement strand
CGCCCTGGTACTGGACCTCCAACGCCCACGAGGACGTCGAGTTCCACGGCACCCATCACGACCACAGCCACATGCACGACGTGGGCCTCGACAACTGCCCGCCCAAGAACCTGGTGCAGATCGGCATCGGCGGCTGGTACGGCTCGCGCCCCGGCTCGGAGGTGGCGCGCGAGCGCGGCTCCAGCGTCATGACCATGAAGGACGTGGAGGAGCTCGGCGTCCACAAGGCGGCGGAGATGGCCTTGGAGCTCGCCTGGAAGGACGCCAAGGCGGTCTACCTCTCCTTCGACATCGATTCCATCGACCCGGGCTTCGCACCCGGGACCGGTACCCCGGAGCCCGGCGGCTTTACGCCGCGGGAGGCGCTTGAGATGGTACGCCTGATCGCCCGCGAGGGGCTCTGCGCCATGGAGGTGGTCGAGGAACATGGGGATGCATTTGATTGGCGACTTTTGAGTTCCAATGGCGAAGAGCCCTTTCTCAATTTGAGCTTTGCCTCCGAAAACCGTCCGTCCGAATTCAGAGCCGGCGGATGCAGGTTCCAAATTGTACGCTGCGAGGCGGTTGTCGACCGCTACCACCTCCGCCTGGTTTGGCGGGAGTGCGAGCAAGGACCCCGAATGGCCTTCGCCTTCAATGGTCTACGGTACTCAAAGGCCTGCATAAATCAGATTGCCTCGCGCTTTGCAACTCTGCTCGACAGCCTGATGCAAAAACCCGAATTGACCCTGAATATGCACGACCTGTTGCCTCCGGCCGAACGTCATGTTCTCCTCCATGAACTAAACCAAAACGACCCACTGCCAAAGGGGGCACACCGGTTTGAATGGGCCATTGAAGATCAAATCGCCCGCAACCAGGACGCCGTCGCCCTAGCGTTGGGCGACACGCGCATCAGCTTTTCGGAAATGGACCGTCACGCCGGCGCCCTGGCCCAGGCGTTGCTGGAACGCGGCGCTGGACCCGAGACCATTGTCGGCATGGTTTTGGAGCGGCGTCCCGAGGCGGCTATCGGCATGTGGGGCATTTTGAAGACAGGCGCCGCCTATTTGCCGATCGACCCGGAGTTACCACGAAACCGGATTTCCTACATGCTGGACCTGGCCGGCGCGAAATTAGTGGTTGGCCAGCGCTCTTGCCGGAACCAATTGGGGTCAAAGCTTCCTCTGGCCATCCTGCTTGACGGCCTCGCCCCGGCCGCCAAACCCTTCAAGCCGCGTCACATAGACGGCCAACACCCGGCCTACCTCATCTTTACATCCGGTTCTAGCGGCCGGCCCAAGGGCGTCAGCGTGTCGCGGGATGCGCTTTCCCAATACCTCCATGGCTTCCACGCGCGCCTCAAGGCCCAGAAATCGGACGGCTACGCCACGGTGAGCTCCCTCGCAGCGGATCTTGGGAACACGGCCGTTTTTTCCGCCTTGACAAGGGGGGGAGCGCTGCATCTGCTCGGCAAACAAACCAGCCTGGATCCGGTCGCCATGGCGGAGTACATGAGCCGCAATCGGGTGGACTGGCTGAAAATCGTGCCATCCCACCTGAATGCATGGCTGAGCCACGAGCAACATGCTTTTTGCCTGCCGAACAAGGGCTTGATTTTTGGCGGCGAAAGGCTGGACCGCAAACTGGTCGAAGCGCTGCGAAAGCAAAAGCCCGAATTGCTGATCTACAACCATTACGGTCCCACCGAAGCCACCGTGGGCGCGGTGATGTGCCGGTTGAAAGGAGCGACGCCGGAGAGGATTCCCATCGGCCGCCCCTTACGCCATTCCAGGCTGTTGGTGTTGGACCCCATCGGCCAACCGGCTCCCTTGAATATTGCGGGTCAACTTTGTATTGGCGGCCCCGCGCTCGCGCGAGGTTATCAGAGCCGTCCCGATGCAACCGCGGCCCAATTCTCTCCGGAGCCCTTCTCCGGTCTTCCCGGACAACGGCTCTACCAGACGGGCGACCTCGCGCGATGGAACCCTGAAGGCTTGGTCGAGTTCCTGGGCAGAACCGACCAACAGCTCAAAATTAACGGCTACCGTGTGGAGCCTGGCGAGATTGAAGTCCTGCTCCAATCCCATGAAGGAGTTGACAAGGCCATCGTCACGGCCCGCGATTTTCAAGAATTGCCCCGCTTGACCGCCTACATCGTACCCGCCTCCGGAGCGGCGTTCGACGAGCGTTTGGCGCGCGATTTTCTTGCATCGCAACTGCCCGCGCCCATGCTACCCCGTTTCTGGGTTCTGCTGGACATGCTGCCGCTTACACCCAACGGCAAGGTAGACCGGGCCGCCCTGCCGGCGCCCAAGGAAGTTCGGGAAGCGGTCTACGCGCCACCGCGAAACCAGGTGGAAACCGCATTGGCCAACATTTGGGCTCAGATCCTCGGACGGGAGCGAGTCGGCATCCACGACAATTTTTTTGAGCTGGGCGGCGACTCCATCATGGCCATTCAAATCATTTCCAGGGCAGTGACCCTGGGTCACCGCTTTGAACCACGGGATATTTTTCAGCGACAAACCGTGGCCGGGTTGGCCGCCCTACTCGAAGGCGCCTCTGCCACCCCCACGCCCGAGGGGACCACCACCGGTGATAGCCAGGGCGAAGAGGAAGCCTTTGGATGGGATTCCGAGCGGGTCGCCTCCATTGCCGCCACAATCAGCCAAGCCTTGGAGGGGGAGTGATATGACTCCTAAATTCCAAGATTTCTTCCCCCTTTCACCGGTACAGCAGGGAATCTTGTTTCACGACCTTTCCGAGCCCAACAGCGGCATGTACGTGGCGCAACTGGGCGGCCGGCTTCGGGGAAGGATCGATTGGCGCTCCCTGCAACGAGCTTGGGAGCAGGTCATGTCCCAACATTTGGTCTCGCGTACCGTTTTCATCTGGGAGGGGCTGGAAGAACCGGTTCAGGTGGTGAAAGCGGACATGAGCCCGGCGCTCGAGCGCCATGACTGGTCCGCTCTTTCATCCGGAGAGCGCCAGGCCCGTTTCCAGGACTTGGCCGCAAAGGAGCGCGCGCGCGGTTTCAACTTGGCCAAGGGGCCCTTGCTGCGCATGCATATCGCGAAGACCGGAACGGACCGCCATCGCTTTCTATGGCTATACCATCACATTCTCCTGGATGGATGGTCGGTGAGTCTCCTCTTGAAAGACCTGCTGACCGCCTATCATGCGCTTTCCCAAGGTCACGCCTTCACGCTGACGAAGCGGCCCTCATTCCGGGAATTCATTCTCTGGCTGCGGCGCGGGGATACGGCGCGCGCCGCGGCATAT
>JBGTRP010000867.1:0-3275 GCA_041940685.1 Acanthopleuribacteraceae bacterium | reverse complement strand
ACGTCCGGGCGCTCCGCGAATCGATGGTCGCGCAGGTCGATCGCGGCGCGCGTTCCCGAGGGGGTCGGCGAGCCGTCCGAGGGGAGCCCCAGGGAGTCGCACTGCAGCTGCACCACCGAGAGGTGGTCGCCGTCGCGCAGGAGCAGCACTCCGCCATCCGCCCCGCAGAAGCGCCGCGCCTCGGCGAGGGTTCGCTCGAGGATGCGCGCCTCGTTGCGCTCCGTGGAGAGCGCGACCCCAATCGGGATGACGCCATGGATCAGCGCGTCGACGCGATCCTTCTCGGCCACGATCTGCGCGAGGTACTGACGCTCGCGATCTCGGGCGCGCTTCTTCTCCAGCGAGCCCGACAGCCGCGCGCGCAGGAGAACGGGGTCGAACGGCTTGGGGAGGTGGTCTTCGGCGCCCGCCTCGATGAGCAATTCCGTGAGGCGGTCCTCACTCAATCCCGACTTCGGCACGCGAATATAGCCTTTTTTAGTGAATTGCCAGGCCACGGAGCCGGCCTCGCCCATGTTGCCGCCGCTCTTGCTGAAAATGTTGCGGATGGCCGGAGTAGTGCGGTTCTTGTTATCGGTCAGGCAAGAGACCAGGACCGCGACGCCGGCGGGCCCGTAACCCTCATAGACGACCTCTTCCAATTGGGCGGCGTCGCCGCCGCCGGTCGCCTTATCAATCGCGCGGTTGATGTTGTCATTGGGCATGCTGTTCTTCTTGGCCTCGGCCACCGCGGAGCGAAGCCGGGGGTTGGAATCCGGATCGGGGCCGCCCAGTTTCGCGGAAACCGTGATTTCACGAACGAGCTTGGTAAACAGCTTGCCGCGTTTGGCATCCTCTCTGCCCTTGCGATGCTGAATATTCGCCCATTTACTATGCCCCGCCATGCCCACACTCCTCTCGGATTCAGGTACCCGCCTAATCGGCATTTTTGGTAAAAATCCGGCATGAGCCTCCTTTTACCGACCGCCTATACTAGCCGAAATTGCTCATTTTTCAAAGCAAAAGACAAGCCCTCGCCCCACGAACGGAGGTCGCTTAAAGCCCGACGCGCTTCCTGGCCCATGGTTGAAAGTTCGGCCTCTCCAGCCGGGAAGCGAATCTCACCGAACCGCGGCTCGATTCGTCTTGAAAGATTCGGATGAGTATGCTCTACATTAAGGAAAGGCGGCGCAAAGAATCCCCCATTTCCAATCGCCCCATTGGGCGCGGATCAAGGTTCCATTTCTCCGCCTGGCATTCGCTAAATGAGTGGGCGACGGCCGGCCGGCCGGCCCGATATTTTGGAGCGGCAATGACCATTTCAGACCCCAGCCTTGCTCGGCTTTGCATCAACACGATTCGCACACTTTCCATAGACGCCATTCAAAAGGCCAATTCCGGCCATCCCGGTTTGCCCATGGGCGCGGCGCCCATGGCCTTTGTGCTCTGGCATTCCTTTCTTCGCCATAACCCCCGCGACCCGCGATGGGTTGACCGAGATCGTTTCGTGCTCTCCGCGGGCCACGGCAGCATGCTGCTCTATTCCCTGCTCCACCTCACCGGCTATGATTTGAGCCTGGATGAGATTAAAAATTTCCGCCAATGGCATAGCAAGACGCCGGGCCATCCGGAATCTTTCATCACGCCGGGCGTGGAGGCCACCACCGGCCCTCTTGGTCAGGGTTTGGCCAATGCCGTGGGCATGGCCATCAGCGAACGGGCGCTGGCCCATCGGTTCAACCGGCCGGGCCACGAGCTCGTCGACCACCACACCTATGTCTTGGCGGGCGACGGCGACTTGATGGAGGGAATTACCGCGGAAGCCTCTTCCCTCGCCGGCCATCTCAAACTCGGCAAGCTGATCTGCCTCTACGACTCCAATGACATTTCACTGGATGGGCCCACCTCTCTTTCCTTTACCGAGGATGTGGGCCAACGCTATGAAGCCTACGGCTGGCAGGTTTTGGAGGTTGACCGCGGCGACACCGATCTGGATGCGATTCACGCAGCTATCCAAGCGGCCCGGGCGGAAACGGCAAAACCCTCGTTGCTCATTGTAAAAACCACCATCGGATTCGGTTCGCCCAACAAGCAAGGCAGTTCGGATGCTCATGGCGCGCCTCTGGGTGAGGATGAGGTCGCGCTCACCAAAAAAACTCTCGGTTGGGACGAGCCCGAACCCTTCGCGGTTCCGCAAGCCGCCTTGGCTCATTTCCGCCAAGCCCTCCAACGGGGAGAGGCGGCCCAATCCGAATGGCAAACGACTTTCGAGCGTTACGCGAACGACTATCCGGACATGGCGAGTCAGTGGCGGCAGACGTGGTCCGGCAAACTGCCGGAGGCCTGGGATGGCGCGGCCCCAGCTTGGGATGCGGGCCAAAAATTGGCCACTCGGGTGGCCTCCGGCCAGGTGCTCAACGCCCTGGCCGCGGGAGTTCCGGAACTGATGGGCGGAGACGCGGATCTTTCCTGCTCCACCAAGACCGCGATCAAGCAGGAAAGTTCCTTCAACGGCGGCGATGGTTCCGGCCGCAACCTGCATTTCGGGGTGCGCGAGCATGCCATGGGCGCGATCGCCAACGGCATGTCGCTGCATGGCGGCTTCCGTCCGCACGTGGCGACCTTCCTGGTCTTCCTGCGCACGGTCGGTCGCGAAGAGGCCTGGCTGGCCGAACATTTCGGCGCGCCCTACGCCGCCTACTGCGCCCGCACGCCGCGCTTCCTGCCCAATCCCGCCCGCTGGCGCGACGCCGAGGAACTGACCATCCGTCCCGCCTTCTTCGTCCGCACCCTGCGCGACGGCCTGGTCTTCCTCGCCGCCATCCCCGTCATGGAAGGCATCGAGCACCTGCAATCGTCAGGGTTGATCGGCTTTCCGATCAGTCTGTTCTAGACCTAACCGTCGCGCCACTCGCTGAGCATCTGGCCGTCGGCGTCTTCGAAGGCGACGCGGTCCAGTTGCACCGCGCCGATGCAAACCGGCCGCTGATCGGCCGCGGCTGCGCGACAGTGGATGGCGCGGCCATCGGCGAAGGTGGTCACCTTGTCCGCGCGGGCGTTGATCAGCAGCGGTCCGGAGGTGTCGGGGGCACCGTCGTCGGCGGGAGGCGTCCCGTCGGCGGGAAGCGCCCCATCGTCGGCGGGTCCACCGGAGCCCTTGGACTCGTCGGGGCCCTCGCCCTTGGCCGGCACGTAGCGCACCACGCTGCCGGGCTGGACCGAGCCGTCCAGCTTGTTGGGCGCGCTGGGCGTGGCGTAGACCTCGAGCACGCCGTCGGCGTCCAGGTCGCCGATCT
>JBGTRP010000866.1:0-3275 GCA_041940685.1 Acanthopleuribacteraceae bacterium | reverse complement strand
AGAAATGGTCTTCTGGTTGAGAACGATTTCGCCTATTTCTCCACCGGAATGAATTTCCAAAAGGCCGTTTTGAGGCTGGAGGGAAAAGTACTCCAATAGGTTGGGGATTGGAATGCCTGAAAGTTTTCCACTAAGCACCGCATCTTGGGGCAGTCGTTGCCTGAGAAGCATATTGACTCGAATGAGCAATTCCTCTGGATCGAAAGGCTTGGTAAGGTATTCATTGGCCCCGGCCTGGAGGCCCCGCACTTTGTGGGGCGCGTCTGAAAGGCTGGAGAGCATCAAAACGGGAATGTGACGAGTCTTGGGGTATTCTCGTATTTTCGACAAAAGATCCCAGCCGGTGGTTCGGGGCATCAATATATCCAGCACGATAAGGTCGAGGGCCTGTTTTTTGGTAAATGGCAATAGTTCTTTCGGATCATTCAAACAGTGAACCTCGTGACCACCCGTTTCCAAGGTGAGGCGAATGAGTTTTTGGGAAAAAGGGTCATCGTCCAAGGTTAAGATTTTTGCCACATCTCCTCCCATGCCCCTGGCTTCATTCACTCTATTGCGATTTGAATGACTAGCATAACATAAATCAATTTGCCCTTATGAAGCGGGATGTCACGTGGTCAGCCTGGTTTTTTTGCCGTATGACACGTCTTTTTCCTGGCGTACTTTTGCCGAGAAAGGCTTGCTTCCAATTCCGGGGACCGGGTAAGGGAAACACCTCTGGGGCAATCCGCTGGACGGGATTCCCTCGGCCCGGATCCGCGCATGAACCATTTCCCGCCAACAACGTAGCTTTAAGGGTAGCTCTTCCGTGATTGCCGCGGCTTGAGCCATCCTTCCAGGAGGTTGTAATCCATGAACATCACAGTAGTCGCCCTGCTCTTGAGCGCCTTGCCGAGCTTATTCGGGATGAACGCGGCGCCCTCCTCGGGTTCGGTAACGCTGCACGGTTCCTACATCTGGAAGGGCGATCCTCGCGATCCCGGCGAGTTGCGCGCGGTTTTCACGCCCCAGGAGGAAGGGCGCTGGCGGGTGGCCTTCCATTTCCGTTTCGACGGCAGAAAGCATGTGTACCGGGGCAGCGCGCAAGGCAGCCTCGAGAACGGCAGGTTGAGCGGCACGGTAAAGAATGAGCGCGGCAACCGCACCTTCCTCTTCGATGGAACCGCGCGCGATGGAAACTTCTCCGGCAACCACTCCGAACGGCGCCGCAACGGCCGCACCGAGAAGAGCGGCACGCTGAGACTCTCTCCCAATCGATAGCATAACCCACTTTTTTGAGTTGCCGCTTTGGCCCCATAAGCGGGCGTTTACTAGGTTCTTTTGTCTGATTTCAGGCTTTGTTCCAAACGCTCGAATGCCAAGCGCAAAACGATATCGATATCGTGCGTAATACGAGGCTCGCCGTAAATCATTCCGGCGACCGAACCCGTTACCATGTAATCGAGCGCCACCCGATTCAAATGGTCAGTGAACACCTGAAAAAGATTAGCTTGCCGCATGCAGGAATATTTCTTTGACCCTTTGTTGAATTTGCTCTTCGCTCCAACTCGGATGCTGGCCGCGCGGGGGCGCCGGACGCGGAACCGCCTCGTACCGGTCCATGGCCGCGTTGCCGAATCGGAGGATATCCGAGTGGAAGCTCACGTCTCCATGGCGATTGGACTCAATGCCGCAAACCTCGTCGAGAATGGCCGCGATGGGCTCGGCTTCGACAGAATTGCTTTTTTTGATACAACCCGCCGGCAAGATGAGTAGAAGGACCAGTCCCCGTTTCATAAAAAACCTCCGCACCGATTGGATTGCCATGCTTCCCTTATAGCGGCTGTCCGCTGAAGCCGTGCGCGGTTTTATGAAATATTTACCCAAGTTTTAGGCTGGGGAAGGCCCCTGCCCGAAATTTTTTCTCCAAATGCGCAAATCCGAGCCGGTCCGGGCAGGGAGTCGGTGCAGGAATCCTCAATTCTCCCTGAGGTCGAACTGGAGGGTCCTTACCCCGCGGTTGGATTGCCAGCGGATGCCCAAGCTGTAGTTTTTGCCCGGCGCCAATTCGAAGGCGTGATCGCTATCCGAGCGAATCGAACCTCTGCCCGTGGTGGATACGATGCGCACGATCCATTTGCCCGGCGACATCTTGAGCGGCTCCATTTTGTTGAGCGTCTTGTTGAGGCGCAACCGGGTGGCGCCGCCTCCCTTGAGAGGGGTCAGATCGAACTCCTCGGTTTGGGGATTGTATTCGATGGGAAAGGCCTCATGGGCCAGCAAGAGCCTGTCCTCCAAGTGGTAGGGATCAACCTCATCCGGATGCTGGTCGACCAGGTACAGGCCCATGTAGACGCGGACCCCGTCCTCGTCGATGCTTCCACTGAAGTCGGTGCCGGACTTTACATCGAAGCCCATGGTTGGAAACCCCTGCTCGCCGGCTTGGCGCGCCAGCACGACAGCCAGCTCGATCTCGCGCTCTTGGATCTGGCCTGGCTGGGCCTTCCCGCGGCCGTCGCCGACGCGACGCTCGGGCAATGTCACGTCGTCCGAGAGGTTCTCGGGACGCTGGTTTCGGTCGTGGTCCCGGTCGAACCACTTTAACCCAGCGCATGTTCTTCCCGGCGAACCGGCAATCCGCAGCATGGCAGACCTTCCCCGATTGAGTGCGGCTGGTCGCATCGGCGTTGCCACTGCTCCCCGGTCCGCGGCAACGCCGGTTGTCCCGGATTATCGCCGATCAGGCGGCGGCGCTTTTCGGCGGTATTCAATATGATTTGGAGGTCGACCAAAAAAACGTCCCTGCTTTTCGTATACCGCCCTCCTACGTTGATTGGTCAACTCATTTTGTCTAAAAGCCAATGCAAAACACGATTTCCAGGCCATATCCAGGGTACAATCGAGTGTTTTATTTAAAAACGTTGAAAAATGACAGTCTTTTGAAAACCCAATTTTGTCACTTTTTTTTCACCTCTCCAAATTGGACCTTTTTGTTGTAAGAATTCCCCCTCAATCTTAATTTTTTCGGATCGTTCGTACGGGACAATCTGTCTCCCCAGGTTGACAAAAAGTATGCGTTTTTTTTGCCCATCCGGTACTGGGGACGAATCAGGGTTGGAGGAGGCGATTGGAGTCTCGTGCGGGCCGGGAGGTGCCTGCGGTGCCCCTAGGATGCCTCACGCGCTCTCCGACCTCCCACGCCTCCCTCCAGCCGCTCGCGACCGCCACCACCACCGACCGAGCTCATCAATTTCATAGATTTTAAATAATTTGCATTGATTTGAATTGATTTTCAT
>JBGTRP010000865.1:0-3278 GCA_041940685.1 Acanthopleuribacteraceae bacterium | reverse complement strand
GCTGAGGCTTCCTTTCGCGCGTTCGTGGTCTAAAAGCCGCGAAACCGAGCGCGCGTTGCGGCCTACCTCGGATTGATCGCGTTTGAATTTGTCGATTTCTTCAACGACTACAATGGGGATCAGGACTTGGTGTTCCTTGAACTTGTAAAGGGCGGAGGGGTCGTGCAACAGCACGTTGGTGTCGATGATGTATATGTTTTCCATTAATAGGTGGCTTACCTCAAAAAAGATGAATGAACAAGCCGCAAGATGGTTCGGCAGGCATGGGGGAAGGCTTTTGCGAGCCCTTGAAAACGGGTAACTATAACACGAACCGGCGCGGGAATTTTAATCCGGTTTCAGGAAACGCGGTTAGTGAATTCGGAGGGCTGCACTTGGGCCGGTTGGCCGGGGTTCCCATTCCCGGAGCCAAGGAAAGCTCTCGTGTACGGCGGCCGGTTTCCGCCTATGAAAAGGGTCACCCGCCGATATGGTACATTTCTACCTTTTCGTCTTCTTTGCCGGAATTGCGTCCGCGTAGCTCGGAGTAGCGATCGGCGCGCGCGGCCCAAAGCGCCCGCAGCAGGCGCGCCACCCCGGCCGCGCCCTCGGGCCCGCGCAGCAGCCCGCGAAAGTCCGCGCCCTCGCTCGCGAACAGGCAGGTATAGAACCGACCCTCCGCGGAAAGCCGTCCCCGCGTGCATTGGCCGCAAAAGGGCTGGCTCACCGAGGCGATTATGCCGAATTGACCACACCCGTCACGATAGGCATAGCGGCGCGCAACCTCTCCGGGATAGGCGGGCCGCAGGGGTTCGAAGTCAAATTGTGCGCGTACCCGATCCAGGATTTCCGCGGCGGTCAACACCTGATCCGAACGCCACTGGTTGAGGTTGCCCACGTCCATGTACTCGATGAAGCGGAGGGTGAACCCCCGTTCCTTGAACAGAGCCGCCATGTTTGGGATCTCGTGGTCGTTTACCCCTTTTTGAACCACCATATTGACCTTGACCCCAAGCCCCTTCGCGGCCGCGTCATCCATGGCGGCAAGAATGCGGGCTGGCGTGGTTTTGCTGGCGGTCAGGCGCTGGAAGGTTCCAGGATCAAGGCTGTCGAGGCTGACCGTCACTCGCCGGAGCCCGGCCCGTTTGAGCCTTTCCGCGAGCCCGGATAATAAAAAGCCGTTGGTGGTCAGCGCGATGTCCTCGATTCCCCCGATGGCGGCCAGCATCTCGATCAAACGCGGCAGGTCGCGGCGCAGCAGCGGTTCGCCCCCTGTCAGGCGCAGCTTGCGTACGCCCAAGTTCACGCTGATACGCGCCACCTCGGCAATTTCCTCGAAGGTCAAAAGTTGGTTTCGAGGTTGAAAGCTGTAATCGCGATCCGCGGGCATGCAGTAATCGCAGCGAAAATTACAGCGATCCGTTACCGAGATTCGCAGATCTCGGAAAGGTCGCCCTAACTGATCCATGGGTGGTTGATTCGCGGTTTTTGCCAAAAAATCCTCTCGACGCGGCTCATGCGCTGTCGCCATGTATATTTTATAGAAAACCAGACGCTTCTCCAAGTTGGTCAAGCTTCCCAACCCCGGTAGCTCCCGATAAAATGGAAAGGCTCCCGGACGCTTAAGGGTAGACATGAAAGGGGATTTAAGATGCCCAATTGGTTCGCGGCCCTTCCGGTTCCCGCACATGCGTGGCTGCCCCGGGTCCTGCGCGAATTACCCTCCTCGTGTCGGGGTTTTGACCCCGATGATGTGCATATGACGGTTGCTTTTTTCGGCGCCATGCGGGAAAGTCTCGTGGCGGATGTAATCGAGACGCTGGATGGAGTTTCAGACGCGCCGATTCCCGTTCGCCTGGGTCGGCTGTTGGCTCTGCCCAAACCGAGACGTCCATCCGCGTTTTCCTTCTCCATCGCGGAGGGTGGCGAACCGGCGGCGAACCTGATCGGAACCTGGCGAGACTCTTTGCTGGCCGTTGCCCGGGCGCGGCCCGATCACCGTCCGCCCCTGCCTCATATCACGGTGGCGCGGCCGCCGCGTAGGGCGAGCGCCGAGGCCCGTTCCGAATCGCTTGCTTGGGCCCGCAATACCGAGCCGCCCCCAGATTTGCTGGTGCTCGACCGCATCGCGCTCTATACCTGGGCCGACAACCGTCGTATTCGGCAGTTCAAAATCGTCCACGAATGCGGTCTTCGTTCCCGATCGTGATTGGTGAACGCTCAAGATAAAAAGGCGAGCACCCTTTCCAGCTTGGCGCGCGAATCCGTCATCCCGCCCCGCCGGTTGCGCAATAACCAAATGTCGCGATGCTCCAGGGCCAAGGCTCTCAGGTCTCGCGCCAAATCCGCCCTTGCCTTGCCTTGGATTTCCCGCGGGCTCCGGACGCCGCCGAGCCCCAGGCGCGCCTGGCCGAAGCGGCAACACCAAAGCAACAGCGACCCGGCCCAGCGCAACTCCCGTTCCACGGGGTCATCCGCGCGACGGGTCCCCTTGCTGGCAGCCATTCCCGATAACCCGTTGGCGATGGCGCTTTCCGCCCGTTTCAGACCGTCGGGCGTCAAACCGCGCAAGCGCTCATGGCTCAGGGGCTGGTCCGGATAGCGCAAAAGGAAGAACAGAGCGGAGCCATTGGCTGGAAGAAACCCCGTCTCCAGGTAAGCATTGCCCAATTCCATAATGGTTCGGCCCAGTCCCTGGCCTTCCTCTACAAGCGCGTGCCTGTCCAAAAGCGCGGCCATATCGATTCGGTCGGGATCCTCGGCGCTGGCGGTATTCCAGGCGAAACCGGCGCCGGCAATGAAGCCGGGCAGGCTCACGGGCGCCGGTTGCAAATGGCCGAAATCGCCCCAATCCGTGATCAGGTAGCCTTCGGCCCCGGCCTCTTTGCCGTGGCGCGCCGCTCGGGCCAGGTTGTGTAAAGCGTTGTGGGCCCGGCCCGCGATGCTGAACCAGGAACTGGTGCCGGGGCAAACGTAAAACGGAAGACCGGAACCCGAGAATTGCCGCCCATGTTGCTGGAACGGATGATCGGCCTCGTATCCCCATTCCAACGCGATCGCGTCCTTGGGCAGCGAGGGAATCAACTCGGGGTGCTCCAGCACGATGTCGCCCCAAAACTGAATGCGGCGGCCATGTCTTGCGGCAAGCTCCCGGACTTGGTTCAAAAATTCCAGATAGACCCTCGATTTTCCCCGCTGTTCGCATGCCTCGCGCGAACGGCCCTTGCCCAGATCGAAGGTTTCGTCCAAACCCACGTTGAACATATCCGCGCTGAAATGGGGCAGCAATTGAGCGTAGA
>JBGTRP010000864.1:0-3279 GCA_041940685.1 Acanthopleuribacteraceae bacterium | reverse complement strand
GGCCCCGGCCTTTCTTTCTTTTCCTCCATCTCTACGATCCGCACACGCCTTATCGCGCTCCGGAACCCTTTGCCTCCCGTTACGAGCATCCCTACGATGCGGAGATTGCCCGCACCGATGCTCAGGTCGGCCGGTTCATCGAACGGCTCAAGAGCTTGAACCTCTACGACGATGCGATCATTATCCTGCTTTCCGATCATGGCGAGGGTTTGGGCGAGCATGGTGAGGAAACCCATGGCATTTTTGTCTATCGGGAATCCATACAGGTTCCCCTGGTGATCAAGCTCCCCAAATCCAGAAATCGCGGCGCGCGGGTTCGCCAGCCGGTCGGTTTGGTGGATATCAAAGCCACGCTATATTCTTTGCTGGGGCTGCCCGCGGCGGAGACGGATGGGTTGGCGCTTTTGCCGGGACCTCCCCCGGAAGAGCGGCCCATCTACAGTGAGTCCTACATTCCCTTGATCAGCTATGGTTGGAGTCCATTAAAATCGGCGATCCAGCACCAACATCATTATATTCAGGCCCCTAGGCCCGAATGGTACGATTTGACGCTGGATCCCGCGGAGCTCAATAACCTTATGCCTGACAATACGCCCCCGCAAACCCTGATCGATTTCCTGGAAGCGGTTGGGGAAGGGGCGATGATCCAAGCGGATCTATCCGCGGAAGATCAGGCCATATTGGAGTCCCTGGGCTACGTGGGCAGGACCACCGCGGTCGAAGGTGCGGGAGAGCGCGATCCCAAGGACTACATTCACCAGGTGAGTTCACTGGACAGGGGCCGATCCCTGCGGGACAGCGGGAAGCTGGCCGAGGCCGAGGCTCTCTTGCGTGGCCTGCTGGAAGAGAACCCGGCCATGAGCAATGCCCGCACCATTTTGGCCGAAATTTTGGAAAGTCAGGAGCGGACGTCCGAATTGGAGACACTCTACGAAGACGGGTTGGGTCTCGATCCTACCAATATTGCCTACATGGAGTCCCTTACCCTGGTCAAATTGAAATTGGGCAAGCCGGAACAAGCTCGTCTGCTCGCCCGTTTCATCCATGAAAACGACAGCGGCGAGGCCAATGACAAAATTTGTTACTTTTTTCTGTTCCACGGCCAGCGCGAATTCGCGCTGGAATTGGCCCGCGAAACCGTGGCGCGCGGTCATGGCATGGGGTACGCGCCCTATGTTTGGGCAAGCGCGTTGCGCGAAGGCGGTCAGGCGGAAAAGGCCTTGCCCTTATTGGAAAAGGCGGTGTCCTTTTTTTCGGCCAAGGGCGCGCGAGACTTTGCCGGCGCCGCACGCTATCAGCGGGCTCTGTGTTACCAGGACCTGGGCCGCAACGAGGAAGCCATGGCCGCCTACGCGGCTTTGCTGAAGGATCATCCGGACCATCTGGAGTCGAGGGTGGGTTTGGCCTTGCTGCACGGGTCCAAGGGCGACCGCTTGAGCGCGATCAAAACCATGGATGAATTCGTGAGGGAGTATCCGAGCCGCATCCATTACCAGGCTGCGGCCCGCGTGATGAACGAGCTCGGTTATCAGGATGCGGCCGATTTTTACCGCAAAACCTCCGGGCAATACCCGGCGGAATAATTCGGCGACGATCCATTGTTTTGAATTCAACGCATTGAATTTCTCGCGAGATCCAGCCGCCATCCGGCTTGAGAAGCGGAAATCGTTTGGAAAAAGGGTCGGCGCGCCCTTCCATGGGGCATGATTCATGCATCACCCTATGGGTTCGGGTCAGAATCGAGTGGTATTATTTCCGTTTTCAAAATATTACGCGCATCACTTGCCGGAAATGTGGACGGAATGTATCTTTAGGGTAACAAGCTCGTTCGCGCCAGGTATTCAGTATTGAAGGGGTATCGTGTTATGAAGCTAGGAAAATTGGTCTTTTGTTTGTGTCTGCTTTCCGGATTGATGGTAACCGCTCAGGATTACCAGTCCTATTACGAAGAATTCGACGTTGTGCTGCAACAGTTACAGGTAAATGTCCGGGACAAGGCCGGCAACCACATCCCTGGCCTCAAGAAAGAGGATTTCGAGATCCGCATCAAAGGCAAGCTGCAGGATATTCAAACCCTGGAAGAGATTTCCGTGGATAGTTGGATGGAAACCAAAACCATCGATGAAATTCCACAACAGGCGCGGCGGTTGTTCGTGCTCTTTTTCGACCTGCGCTACTCCACGAAAAAAGGCATTCTCGCGGCGCGGGACGGCGCCCGGGAATACGTGCAGACCGATATGTTGCCCTCCGACCTGGTTAGCGTCTTCGTGTATCACCCGCTGAGCGGCGTGAGCATGGTCAGCAACTTCACCAGCGATCAGGATCAGGTTCTGATGGCCATCGACACCTTGGGCCTCAAGGACGGTAAAAACGTGGTGGAGGGCCCCGCGGGTTACTTTACCTCTGGTCAACTCGACACCTACATTGACCAGTTGGCGGGTGTGACCGCCAGCAACACCGGCATCGACGGTTCAGGCAACACCTCCGGCCGGGCCGGTTTCGAAATTGCGGCCATCGAGCATTTGATCGAAATCACCTCCATGGCGAACCGGGTTGAAAACAATATTTACAACCGCGAGGTGTTGGGCTTCCTCAACAGCATGGAAAAGTTTGCCGATGGATTGCGGCTGATTCGCGGCCGCAAAAACCTGGTGTGGTTTTCGACCGGGTTTGACGGGAAAGGCCTGGTTGGCGCTTCCCATCAAGAGTTGATCCGCAATGAGGCCTTGATTCATAGCGGCCAGACCTACCGGGTTTCCGCGGATCAGTACGGTCGCACCCAGGTTCAGCACGAGGCCGCGGAGGCTATCGAGCATATGCAGGCTTCGGGGGCCGTAATCTTTGCGGTGGACACCACCATGAACAGCAACGACCAGGGCGCCCTGCGCGAGGGGCTGCAAACCTTGAACATGTTCGCGGTGGATACCGGCGGCAAGGTCTACCAGAACTACAATGACTTGGGTGAGCCGCTGGCCGCTGTCGCCGAGTTGACCAACGACTACTACCTGCTGAGCTTTTACCCGGAAGTCGACTTGAAGAAGGGAAAAATCGGCAGAATGAAGGTGGATGTCAACTATCCCGGCGCCAAGGTTTTCGCCAGTCACGGCATCATGGTCGAGCCGGATTTCAAAAAGCTCACCAAGCTCGAAAAACAAATTCACCTTTCCGAATATTTGGGCCGTGATCAGATGATCGCCGCCATTCCCCTCCAGGTTGGCGTGCTTCAGGTTCCCCATTCCGACAAGCTGGTCAAGCTCAGTGTCGGGGTGGAAATGCGCG
>JBGTRP010000863.1:0-3280 GCA_041940685.1 Acanthopleuribacteraceae bacterium | reverse complement strand
CGCCGCTGGGGTAGCGTTTCCCCTCGCCGTAGGTGGCCTGGTAGTCGATGAGCGGCCAGGCATCATCGCTGCAATCACGACAGGGTTCCGGGCCGTTCGCGCCCGCTTTAACCCAGCCGCGCGTTGCCGCGAGCAGATCCTCGCGGGTTACCTGTGAGCGGTACCATTCGGCGCCCCTCGGCAACACGTTGAGCGCGCCGAACAAACCGCTGGCCACCTGGCCGATGGCAAAGGGCGCGAGTAGGTTGTCGGAGTAAACAGCGCCATCGCTGAACAGTGTGAACGTACCCTCCTCACGGGCGTAAACCTTGTAAGTGCGCGTCTCGCCGGGTGCGGCCATGCCGGTCTTGCCCGAACCGTCGTAGGGATTGGCGCCCGCCATCGAGCCGTCGGAAACCAGGTTGTTGACCAACTCTACGCCCATGATATGCAATGAGGCATGGCGCGAGGCGGGTTGCAGCGTGGGCACCGTTGCTTGTGGCGCGAGCAGGTTGGTGAACTCGATGGTCAGGCAATCGCCGGCATTGGCGCGCAGGACCAGGGGACGGGCGCGTTTGTCGGCGCGCAGCTTGACCTTGCCCGGTTCGAGCTCGTGATCGCAGGTTTTGCCTTGGCGCTCGCAATCCCGGTCCGTACAGACCACGTCGCGGCGCAAGGCGAAAACCATGCCCTGGGGATAGGACGCGCCCAGGCGGTTGAACATAAAGGGTTGGTCCAAGGCCACCACGCGGGCCGTGATCTCCCGTTGGCATTCGGCCCCACCGGCCCAAGTAAAGAGGAATCCGGACATAAAGCCCCAAATTCCGATGATCGCAGCGGTTGCTCTACTCATGACTAACTCCTTTAAGCAATGGTTCCCAGGCACGGTTCGCTCTGTTGTGGTTGGAAAAACGGTTTCCCACCTCGCTTGGATTTGGTCACTTGCTGAAATCGGGGTGGGCCAAATTGGCGTGGGTTCCGGGAATGGTTTGAAAAGCAATCTTTGCTTCTTCCGGATTAGGGAAATATCAAATCTAATCTTTATCCTGAAGGCGGATTAAACCGTCGTTGTAGGGATAGTAGAGGTTGCCGTCGGGACCGATGCTGGGCAGGGACGGCGGGGGATTGCCATCCGCTTCCCGGGTGTAAATGACCCGTCCCTTGCCGTTTTCCAAAGCGATGGACCAAACCGCAAAAGGCGCGTCCTCGTTTTCCTGGTTGGAAATGTAGAGCAGACCGCTGGGTACGGATAGGCAAAAGGCCTCGCTGATGTTATTAAGGGAAAGTCGCCATACCACTTCGAAGCTGGAACTGTTGATCGCGGCAACACCGCCGTTGCCCGCATCGTCATTGCAGATGACAAAGACCAGGCCACGATCGGGATCGGCGCCCAAGGTATGGACGGAATATTTGCCCAGGGCTTGGGGAAAGGGAATGATGGTTTGGATGAGCGCACCATTGTCGCGGCTCACACAGTAAACCGGCATGGGCTGGTCTGGGGGCGGCTGGCTGACCGTCCACACATTCTCGTTAACCAGAATGGGATTGGAGAGATTGATGCGGCCATTTTCTTGGGGATCTTTAAGGGCCCAAACCGGTTGCGGATCAAGCCTGGTGTTTTCTTTGTCATAACGCATCTTCACCAAGTATTCAGCCGAATTCATGTAAACGCCGTCGTTGTCGCCATACACGGGTCGAGACGCGAGCTTGGGCCCCGATTCGGGAAATACACTGACGCCATCGTAGGAAACCTCGGTCAGGTTACACGAGCTGAGTAAAGAGAAACTGCCACCATCGTTGAGAGTTGTGGCGAGAACATGAGCCCAAGTGGTGGAGGTGATGAGTGCGTTTCCGTCGGTCATCAATCCCAGGCCGTTGTAAATGGCATCCGTTGGCGTGAACCTTTCGGAGATGATCGGACCCAAAAGACCCTCGGAAAAACGCACCATATTGCCGTTGCGAGTGAACCAAAGATTGCCTTGGTTATCCACAACCCCCCCGCCGACCTGCGGGTATTTGGCGCCGAATTCCACCGTTTGGACAGGTTTGGAAAGATCGTTGAAGGCATAACAGAAAAGCTGGTCGGAATTCGGTTGCAGGTAAAGCAAATCCTTGCCGGTAACCATGATAATTACGGATACATCTTGAAGGAACTGTGAAGCGGGACTAGTGCTGGTCGGACCAGGCAACGAACAGTTTTTGGAGCCCTCGGGGCGACAATGGATCATGGGCCAGGATGTGTCGGCAAGGCAAAGCGCGCCGTTATCGGCTTCGCCCTCGCGGCTGTCGCGCAAATCTTCCCGATCACCAACCAATCTCTGAACGGGTTGGGTTTTCACCACGGAGGGCGGGACCCAAGTCTGGGTCGAGGCGACGGAGGGCGCGGGGATGTACACCCGCATGACCATGTAAAATCCGCCGCCATCATCGGCTGGGCTGGGCGATTGCAGCCAGTAGCTACCCGGTTCCTTTGCATCGATGCCGGGATCGGTGCTCGAAATGTAAATTTTCATGCCTCCCGCCGGGTTCCTCCGGCTGTACTTTGGGGCATAGCTGTTGACGGTGTAATTGTCCGAACCACCGACCAGGTTATAGGTCGAGTCGTACATGGTGATTGACCAGAAGCCGAATTCTTCCGACTCGAATGGAGGGAAACCCTCCGCATCGAAGGAAATCATGTATTGATCGGCGCCGGAGAGGTTGTTGCCATCGCTGTCGAGGCCGGTGTTGAGATACACCGCCTCGACCGTCCAATGGGCGGTGATGCCGGCGAGGGCCTGCAAGGCCGTGTCGTCGGAGAAGGTCGGCATGGCGCTGGACAGGGCCGAACGCGGCGGCGTCCACGCGCCCTGGGTCTGGGGCGACTGTTGGGCCAGGGCGGGGGCGGCGGACAGCAGGACGGCGGCGAGACCGTAGACGGCAAGGCGCATGATCGAGGGCTCCAGGTTCAGGTCGTTCTCCATAGGCAGGCGGGCCGCCCGCGCAAATGAACTTCGCGAGACACAGGCGGATTTGACGCAAGCAAAATCGTCGCGGCGGCGCCCTTGACGCCGTTTCGCCGGCTCCCATCTTTGCTCTCGAGGACGCCGATTTCGGGTTCTCCAGACTGACGGCGCCGGTTTCGGGTCGTCGATCTGATCTCCTACCGTCCGGGCCAAAACGCCGGGCGGCTGTACGATGCCGAGGGCGTGAAGGGACTGATGGCGCTGGATGGCATTGGCAAGGCGATTGCCGATGAACTCGATACGGATGAGGCGGCGGCGAAGTTCATGGCCGCCTTCTTTGGCAACAATGCGCTGCC
>JBGTRP010000862.1:0-3292 GCA_041940685.1 Acanthopleuribacteraceae bacterium | reverse complement strand
TATTTAGACCACAACAATGAATGGCAAAAAAAACCAAAAAGCCCGGTTTCGAGGAACAACTCGCAAAACTGGAAGAAATCGTACGCCGAATGGATGCGGAGGAACTGCCTCTAGAGGAAGCCATCGACGCCTACGAGCAAGGCATGAAGCTGAGCATTTCGCTCAACAAAACCCTGGAAGAGGCACAGCGCAAAATCGAAATTCTTACTCGCGATGCTCAGGGAGAATTGCGGGCGGAAACTCTTGCCGAGGATGAGGAGCCCCATGATTGAAAACCGGCAGATTCAGGACTGGATCGACCGCATCGATACCGAGTTGGTGCGCTATTTTTCCAAAAAAGACCTGAGCTGTAATCCGCTGGACCGCGCCATGGAGTATACCTTGTTGGCAGGCGGAAAACGGCTGCGGCCGCTGCTCACCCTGGTAACCTGCGCCGAACTTGGCGGCGATGTGGCCCAAGCCCTTCCCTTCTCCCTGGCATCCGAGTTGCTCCACACCTACTCTCTCATCCACGATGATTTGCCCTGTATGGACAACGACGACATGCGCCGCGGCAAACCCACCAACCACATTGTTTTCGGCGAGGCCAACGCCATCCTTGCCGGGGACGCCTTGCAAGCGGAGGCCTTTTACCTGTTGGCCCATACACCGCACACGGAGCTCGCACCGGAAAGCCGAATCCAGATCATCGGCGAATGCGCCCGCGCGGTGGGTAGGAGCGGCATGATCGCGGGTCAGGTCATGGACCTGGGCGAAGCGGGCAAAATCACCGATTTAGATCGGCTGAAGCTATTGCATCGACGCAAAACCGGTTGCCTCTTACGCTTTTGCATTCGCATGGGCGCGATATTGGCCAAATCGAACCCGGACCAATTGGCAAGCCTCACCCGATACGCGGAATCCATTGGCCTGTTATTTCAGGTGGTGGACGATATCCTGGACGAGGAATCCAGCAGCGAGACCCTGGGCAAAACAGCGGGTAAAGACCTCGACCAAAACAAGGCAACCTTCCTCAAAATCCTCGGTTCCAATGAAACCCACGCCTTTGCCGACCAGCTCCTGTCCGAGGCCTTGGCCGCGCTCCCGAAACGGCAAACCCATGAGGGCTTATTGGAGTTGTTGGCGCACTACATCCGCCACCGGGAGTTTTGAATTTGATGCAACCAACCTGAACGAGATCGCGGCCGTGAGTCCGCGAAACCTGGAGGAACCTTATGAACAGCTATCGCTTTATCATTCTCGCCCTGCTCGTGCTTGCCCCATTCGTGGGAGTCCGGGCCCAAGAGGAAAAGGTAGCCCTGAGGACGCTGCCGTTCAGTCCGACACGGCAAGCCGGAGACACTCTGTACGTAAGCGGCCAGGTGGCCCGCGCTCCCGACGGTTCGGATGTCAAGTCCTCGATCGGAGCGGAGACGCGGCAGATCATGGAAAACATCGGCCATCTCCTCAAGCAGAACGGCTATGGCTACGAGGACATTGTAAGCGCCACGGTGTACCTAACCGACATTGGCGATTACGCGGAGATGAACGAGGCCTATGCATCCTTTTTTAAGGGACCCTTCCCCTCTCGGGCCTGCGTGGGCGGCGTGGAGTTGGTGCTCGGCTTTAAGGTCGAAATCAGTTGCATCGCCTACAAGCAAAAGGATTGACCGCGGCCAGGGAGTCGGGCTCGCGGTCCAATTGAGAGGCCGGGGATTTCCATGAACCTCTTGGCAAAATGGTGGCGCAAACCCGCCCCTGAACGGTGGCGACTGCTGGAGGCCGCGGTTTGCCTAACCCTTGCCCGCCTCTGCCTGGGCTTGCTGCCTTTCCGCTGGCTGATGCCGCTGTTGAGGGATCATGATCCGGATGGGGTATCCGCGAAGAGCGAAGGCTCCGGTGCGGTTCGGCGCGCGCTACATTCCGTTTCCGGTAAGCTGCCCTGGGAATCCACCTGCCTCGTGCGGGTTTTGGCGGGCCGCTATATGCTCGTCCGCCGAGACCTGCCGGCAGCGGTATTCTTCGGCGTCCAAAACCCGAGGGATCAAGGTTTCAGCGCCCATGCCTGGCTCAAGAGCGGAAAGCTGTTCGTGACCGGAGAGGAAGGCCACGAACGGTTCCAGGTATTGAAGGGCCCGCAACCCAAGAGACGGGGCGAAGCGCCCTAACCATGGCGGCTCATTTTTTCTGCAGCTTCTCCGGGTCGTAGCGGCCGGGCTCCGTCCAGTCTACCAACGTGTCCCATCCGGAAAACAGATTCTTGAGATGGTCGAATGCCTGCTGGATCCGCTCCAGGCTCGCGCCTTTGAAGGTGACCTGAGCCGCAAATTGGGCGTGCTCATAAGTGGGGTAGGAACCGAGCTCCACATCGGGAAACTCGCCTTGAGATTCGGTGAGTTGGTCGGCAAAATCGGTTTCTCGCGAGCGGGTGAACAGGGCGGCGAAATAGCGGGGCGGCACGGGCGGAAGCGCCTCCAGAACACCCTCGAACTTCTGGTAGAAAATTTCCGGCAAACCCGGCAGCACGAAGCAGTTGGCGACTTGAATAATGGGCCATTTGGATGGCCCTGCATACACCAGCGTCGTGTTTTGCGGAACCATGGTCAATCTCAAACCGGAGGGCTTGATATCGTCGCCGAAAAAGGAGCGCACCTTTTCCAGAAGCTCCGGGTGCTGGATGAGGGGAACATCGAAGGCCCTGGCAAAAGCTTTCAGGGTCACGTCATCGTGAGTAGGCCCAATGCCGCCGGTGGAAATGACGAATTCGCTTTTCCGGCTCAGTTCCCGTACGGCCTCGCTGATAGTCTCCTCTTCATCGCGTACGAAGCGCGCCTCTTCAATGTGGTAACCCGCCTGGTTGAGCTTGCGGAACATATGCCGGAGATTGGTGTCCTCGACCTGCGCGGAGAGAATTTCATTGCCGATGATGAGGATGGAGATCAAGAGCGCCTCCGCCATGTAAAATTACGGCCCACCGAAAGGCTGGGAGGAATTATATCAAAACAAGGCCCTGAGGGCCGCCGGCATGGGGCGATTGAGACCTTTAAGCGGCCCGCGACAGAATCCAGCGCGCCGCTTCCAGGAGATCGACGGCCACATGGTCGGCGCCAACCGATGAGGGCTCCCCGATTTTGATGGTGGTCACGCCGCGCTTTTTTCCGGCAAGGATATCGCTGTCGCTGTCGCCGACCAAATAAGAGCGAGCCCAGTCCACGGCCTGTTGGCGATGGGCCTGGTCCAACAAGCCGGCTCTCGGCTTGCGGCATTCACAATCCACGTCTCGATCGTGAGGGCACACAAAAAACTCGCGCAA
>JBGTRP010000861.1:0-3300 GCA_041940685.1 Acanthopleuribacteraceae bacterium | reverse complement strand
AGTAGGGAACCGGGTATCGAGGCCCGCGACATCCTGTTGGCGGTCACGACCCTGTCCTTCGATATCGCGGTCCTGGAGCTTTACCTGCCCCTGATCGCGGGAGCCCGGCTGGTCATATGCGATCCCATCACGGCAGCGGACGGCCCCGCGCTGGCCCGTCTGTTGGCCTCCAGCCGGGCCACGCTGCTTCAAGCCACGCCCGCGACCTGGCAATTGTTGTTGGATGCCGATTGGCAAGGCGCATCCGGGCTGACGATGCTCTGTGGCGGAGAGGCGTTGCCGCCCAGCCTGGCCGCCCCGCTCGTGAACAAGGGCCGCACGCTCTGGAATATGTACGGCCCCACGGAAACGACCATCTGGTCAGGCGTGCGCCGGATTACGAGCAAAAGTCTCGCCGCGGAAATGGCCGCGGGCGCCGTATCGCTGGGGCCTCCCATCGCCAATACCACCTTTTATGTGGTGGACGCCCACATGCAACTCGTTCCCATCGGCGTGCCGGGCGAGCTTTGCATTGGCGGCGCGGGCGTGGCCATGGGCTACCGCGGCCAACCGCATCTGAGCGCCGAACGGTTTGTCGCCGATGCCTTTGCAACGCGTCCAGGCGCCCGACTCTACCGCACCGGCGATCTCATGCGCTGGTTGCCCCCAAACCGGTTGGACTACCTCGGCCGCCTTGACCATCAGGTGAAGCTGCGCGGATTTCGCATTGAGTTGGGTGAGATCGAGGCGGTTCTCAACCAGGATCCCGCGGTGGCGCGCGCCGTCGTTAGCCTTGTGGAGAACGCGGGCGGCGAGCGGGGCCTCGCGGCTTATTTCATACCTGCCGAGGAGGGTTCCCAAACGGAAATCGACCTGGCCCGCATACGGGAGCAATTGCCCGCCTACATGATGCCCACTTGGTGGGTCCCCTTGGAAACCCTGCCGCTGACGCCCAACGGCAAGGTAGACCGCCGTCGGTTGCCCGCTCCGGAAAGGATCGCCGGCCGAGGAGATCTCCTGGCGCCGCGCACCCCGACCGAAGAGATGCTATGCGAAATTTGGAACGATTTGCTGCGGCGCTCCGACATTGGCGTCAGCGATAATTTCTTCAACCTGGGTGGCCATTCCCTGCTGGCCACGCGGATTCTCGCGCGCATCCGTTCCCTGTTCGAGGTGGAGCTATCCCTGCGCACCTTTTTCGAGGCGCCTACTATCGCCGAGCTAAGCGCGTGGATTGAAAAGAAACGCCGGCTGGGTTCCGAGGCCGCGCTACCGCGGTTGCAGCCGCTTGCACGATCCAAATATCCGCCGCTTTCCTTTGGACAGCAACGTCTGTGGTTCCTCGAACAACTCGAGGATCTCGGCGCGGCCTACCACATGCCTTTCGCGCTAAAGCTCCATGGCCGCCTCGATGTGATGGCCCTGGAATGGGCGCTGAACCAATTGCGTTTCCGCCACGAAATTTTGCGTACGTCTTTCCCGCAACGGTCCGGTAAGCCATTCCAATCCATCGCGGACCACCGGGCGCTGCGGCTGCGGCTGGTGGAAACAGGCCGCCTCCCGCTGGCCGCGGAAGCGGTTTCGGCGCTCATCCGGACCGAGGCCGAACGGTCCTTTGACCTGGCGGAGGAACCCCTGTTCCGCGTGCTGCTGCTGCTGGATCAGGAACCCGTGCTCTTGCTGACGCTGCATCACTTGGCCGCGGACGCCTGGTCCATTGGCGTGTTGGTTCAGGAACTGATCCATTATTACCGGCATGGCGTTTCGGGTCGGGTAGACCCGGAATTATTGCCGGTATCTCCGGTGCAATTTGCCGATTACGCTCTGTGGCAGCGAGCCTGGCTCAAGGAAGGAGTTTTAGAAAATCAACTGTCCTTCTGGCGGGATACCCTGGCCGATGCGCCCCCGTTGCTGGAACTGCCCCTGGACTTCCCGAGACCGCCGATCCAAACCTATCGCGGCGCCGCTCATCAATTCCGCCTGGAGCCGGCGCTCACCGAGCGTCTCCAGAACTTGGGCCGCAACCATGGCGCCACGCTGTTCATGACGATGGTGGCCGCCTTTTCCACGCTGCTGGCGCGCTACTCCAGGCAGGACGATATTTTGCTGGGAACGCCCATCGCCAATCGCGGCCATGACTCTTTGGAGTCGCTCATCGGCTTTTTTGCCAACACCCTCGTCCTGCGCAATCGGGTGGCGCCGCACGAGTCTTTTGGGCAAGTGTTGCGGCGGACGCGGGAACGGGCGTTGGACGCCTACGCCCATCAAGATCTGCCCTTCGAGAAACTGGTCGAGGCCCTTCAACCCCAACGCCACCTCAGCCACGCCCCTGTCTTCCAGGTGATGCTTGTTTTCCAGAACGCGCCCGCCCATGAGTTGCGCGCGCCCGGCTTGCGTTTCGAACGCCTGGGCGGGGATATGGTCGTCGCCAAGTTCGATCTGTTATTGTCCATCAGTCCAGCGGACGGTGGGCTGAACGCGAGGCTGGAGTACAATACGGACCTCTTTCGCCCGGCAACCGTGCGGCGTCTTGCCGGGCGCCTCATGCGTCTGGCGGATGAGGCGGCGCGGGACGACCTCCGGCCAATCGGCCGGTTGGAGATTCTGGATGGAGCGGAGCGCGACCATCTATTGCTGCGATGGAACGCCACGGATCATCGCTACCCTGGTCCGCGTTACCTTCATTCGGCTATTGAGGAACAAGCGGCGCGAATGCCGGATTCCGCCGCGATCAGTTTCGAGGGCCAGTGGCTTAGCTTCGCTGATCTGGTCCGGCGCGCGGACTCGCTGGCGGCCCTTTTGCGTGAAAGGGGCGCCCTGCCCGGACAGGTGATCGCCACCTGCATGCACCGCTCGGCCGAACTGCCCATCGCCTTGCTGGCCGTGCTCAAAGCCGGTTGCGCCTACCTTCCCTTGGATCCCGGCCATCCGCCGGAACGGCTGAAAACCCTGATCGCCGACTCGTGTGCGGCAAGGGTGCTCACCAGCCCGGATTTTCAAGAGCTACCACCGGAATTGGAGGATTTGAGGCTCCATGTGGACGCCGTGACGGTCCGCGGGATGGAAAGTAGGCGTGTGGACGGCCCGCGCCTGCCCGCAAGCGTGGCGCCCGCCTATCTGATCTACACATCGGGCTCCACCGGAGACCCGAAGGGCGTGATGCTGACCCATCAGAACTGCCTTGCCTTCGTCGAGTGGGCCGTGGACGAGTACCAGGTGACGCATGAGGACCGGCTGTCGAGTCACGCCCCCTTCCATTTCGACCTCTCCACCTTCGACCTGTACGCAGCTGCGTGTGCCGGAGCTCCGGTGTATCTCGTG
>JBGTRP010000860.1:0-3300 GCA_041940685.1 Acanthopleuribacteraceae bacterium | reverse complement strand
GGGGCCGAGGTTCGCGCGGTTCCGCCCTGTCCATTCTCGGACCAAAACCATTTCTACCATCAGGCCAAAAAAATTGCCGCATCCCTGCCGGACGCCGTTTGGGCCGATCAGTTCGAGAATACGGCCAACTCGGGAATCCATTACGAAACCACGGGCCCCGAGATTTGGCGCGATCTGGAGGGTAAGCTGGATATCCTGGTGTCGGCCACGGGCACGGGCGGAACCATCGGCGGCGCCAGCGCCTTTCTCAAGGAACAAAACAAGAGCATTCAGGTGATCGCCGCGGATCCCGTGGGTTCGGGCATCTACGATTACATTCACCAAGGAACCTTCACGGGAAACGGCAGCAGCATCACCGAGGGCATCGGCATCATGCGGCTGACCGCGAATTTCGCCCGTTCCGTGGTGGATGACGCGCTGCGAATCACGGACAAGCAGATGATCGACATGCTTTTTCACGTGGCCAGGTTTGATGGGCTCTTCGTGGGGACCTCGTCCGCGCTGAACCTGTATGCGGCTCTGGAGGTGGGTCGCAAACACCAGGGTCAAGGCAAGCGAATCGTGACCTTCTTATGCGATCACGGTTCCCGGTACGCGAGCAAGCTGCTGGATTCCAATTGGCTCCGAGAGCGGGACCTGGTTCCCGAGCCGCTCAGCGATTGACAGGCGGCCACCAAAGTCGAGTACCGAAAGGGTAAAACCTGGCCTTGCAAAAGTTTTACTGGATTTTTCAAAAGTTTTTAGTAGAATGCTGGCGCGTGTGGGCGAGGTCGATCCCAATTGCCGCCCACGCCTCCCGAATCGGGCATACAACAAGGCGTTTTGAATAAACGTCGCCCGGTGGGAAAGGAATCCATTAAAGGTGTTTGAATGGCAAAAGCTGCGAAAGTGAAAAGAAAAAAAATTACGTTGAAGTTTGAGACCGCCCCCGGCAGTGAGGTTTTCGTTTCCGGTAGCTTCAACCAATGGTCTCTGAACGACCCTAAAAAAACCAAACAATTGAAAGAAGATAAAAAGAAGGCGGGTAACTACTCCATCAACCTGCTTCTCCCCAAGGGAGAGCACGAATACAAATTTTTCTGTGATGGCCGCTGGTACACCGATCCCAAGGCGGAGACCCACAAGCAGAACGTCTTTGGTTCCTTCAACAGCGTGGTTTCCGTAGGCTAATCCAAACCCAAATGAAGAGCATCTTTTGGATGCTCGGCAAAAAGCTTCCGCCTCGGGTTTCCTAATTCGGGCCGGAAGCTTTTTTTATGCGGACAGGCCAATTCCGGTTCCGTTGGATTGGAGAGCGATTTCCCGAAACCAGTCTGATGGTTGGTTTACTTTTCTCATCGGCGAATATAGAATTAGAATAGGTCAGTAGATTCCAGCTCATCTCAAAATTAAGCTTTCCACCGACAATTCTTGAACAGGGGGATTTTTTGGCCTGCTTGTTCGTCTCCGAGTCAATAGGAAAATCCCCATCGAGGATGTTAATAAGATGATCAGCATGAATGCCTATATTCGATCATGTGCCGAAAAGGTGACACGCATGCGCCCCGCCGATCCGGTTTTGGGATTGGCGCTTTTGGTTGGAATGATGGCGATGGGAATGGGTCCGGCGGAGGCCGGAGGTTGTTCTCCTCCAACCGAAGTGCATAAGACGCCGGGAGGAGAAACCTTGAACAGCGTTGCGGAGGCCAATGGGCGCTTTATGGCGGTGGGAACCGGGGGACTGGTGTTGACCAGCACGGACGGCTCTACTTGGACCACCCTGAACCCGGGCACCACCAGCGAGTTGGGCGATGTGGTTTGGGCTGGCGACCGCTGGGCCGTCATCACCGTGGATGGCCAACTGCTTACCTGGACCGAGGCCGGTGGCTGGGTCGTGGCGATTACCTTTCCTTTCGGCCTCTTCCGCTCCATTGAATGGGATGGCGCCAAGCTGTTCATTACTTTTTTTGAAGGGATAAGCGATTCCGGCATGATTCGAACCACTTCCGATTTTGTAACCGTGCAATCCGACACGGTGAGCGGGGCGTTTACCGATGGCGATGTTACCGACATCGATTTCCGCGAAGGCGCGCTGATCATGTCGGTCCGTTGTTTTGATTTTTTCCAGTCCAATTGCGTCTATAGCGCCGATGGGTTTACCCTGTCCTCCTACCCCCGGGTCGATAGTTGGTCTGACAGTCATTCTGCCGCCACCAACGGCGCCATTGCGTTTGTCAGCAACGCCTTCGAGTTTCAACACACCCCCGAGGTGGGGGTTCAGGCCTGGGCTTCCTACCTTCATAGCGAAGACACCACCCGCCGAAGCGATATGAGGGATGCCGATTGGATCGGCAATCTTTTTTATGGCGTGGGCAACCAGGGGTACCTGGCTAACAGTACGGATGGCTTGACCTGGACCGAATTGCCCAGCCCAACCACCGCAACCCTCAAGCGGATAGGCGCCGTCACCGGCGGCGGTTTCGTAGGGGTTGGAGAGGATGAAACCATTATTATCTCGCTCGGCTTCAATTTATCGGATCTGCTGCCCCTGTGGCCTCATATTCAAAATGTCCAAAGCATCGTCAGCGCGCAGAACGATTGCCTCTGATCGGCAGGACGCCTTTTCACATTCCAGGCACTCGCAATGAAGAAGTGATTTCAAGAAATTTAAGGGCAATGCGGCTCTGGGTTCAGGTAGCCTCTTGGGTGGTTCTGGAAGGATTGCCTGAGATATCCATGATAGAAACTCGTCTAACAACTGTCGAAGGGCAAGCCTACCTAGCGAAAAAGCCGTCAGCCCGGACCGCGGCGACAACTCCTGGCCTAAATGCTCGGAAAGGCTTTGTCCCAGAAGCCACGCAACATCTTAATCCAACTCGGTTTCGTGGAGAGTCGCAAGTTTAATTCGTAGCGGCGTCAGACTGGCTTTTTTTTGAACCCAGGCTGAATTTTAGGATGATATATCCAAGGGTGCCGGAGAGTAGCGACCCGAGGATGATGCCCAACCGCTCATCGATCATAAGATTGACGCCCGTTTCCTCAAACGCCAGCGAACCGATGAACAAACTCATCGTGAAACCGATACCGCAAAGCGCGGCCGTTCCGTAAAGGGCCAGCCAAGATACATCCCTGGGTAAAGTGGTAAGCCTTAACTTGATTCCGATCCAACAGAATGCAAAAACACCGATTTGCTTTCCAAAAAACAAGCCCGCGGCGATTCCCAGAGGAATGCTATGGAACATTTGTTCCAGGCCCATTCCCTCGAAACTGATGCCCGCATTGGCAAAAGCAAAAATCGGCAGAATAAAGAAGGCGACCGCG
>JBGTRP010000859.1:0-3301 GCA_041940685.1 Acanthopleuribacteraceae bacterium | reverse complement strand
TGAGCCCGTGCTCTCCTATGCCCAACAACGTCTTTGGTTCATCGATCAGCTCACCGGCCCCAGCCCCGCCTACAACATTTCCGCGGGCCTGGATCTGCGCGGTCCGCTACAAGCGGCCGCCATGCAGGACGCGTTCAGCGCCATTATCGAACGCCACCAAACGCTTCGCAGCACGTTTTCCTCGCGTGCCGGGGAGCCGATGGTGCGCGTGGCGGAATTTCGAGGTTCATGGGGCCTTCCGTTTATCGACCTGACCGGTCTCGGCAATCCCGAGAACATGGCCAGGCGGCTGCTGGACGAGGAAGCGGCCCGTCCCTTTTTACTGGAGAGCGGTCCATTGATGCGCCTCAACCTGGTCCGGCTGGCGAAAGACAGGCATCTGCTGTTTTTCAATATGAGCCATATCATTTCAGACGCCTGGTCCGTCGGCGTGCTGGTGCGCGAGTTAGAAACGATTTACCATGCCAAGATTTTGAAAGAACCTCATAGCCTTCCCGAACTCCCCATTCAATATCAGGACTTCGCCTATTGGCAACGGGACTGGCTGCGGAGCGGTCCCATGGCGCGTCAGCTCGCATGGTGGCGAAATCATCTCGCGAATGCGCCCGCCACGATAAACCTTCCCCTCGACCGGCCCCGGCCACCCATCCAAACCACTCGCGGCGCTTCGCTCCCATTGCTTCTGGAAGCCTCGTTAAAGGAGGAATTGAACGCCCTTTCCCTTGCTGGCGGTGGCACGCTCTTCATGACCTTGCTGGGCGCATTCGCCGTGCTGCTCAGCCGCTACAGCAACTCGAAAGACCTGGTGATCGGCACACCCATCGCCAACCGCAACCGGTCCGAACTCGAGCCCCTGATTGGTTTTTTTGTCAACGCGCTTGCCCTGCGCTTGCGCTTGGAGGGCGATCGGCTCACCCCAAGGCAATTTCTTGCCCGGGTGAGAGAGCTCGCCATGGAGGCCTTCGCCCATCAGGATCTGCCTTTCGAAAGGTTGGTGGAGGAGCTCCACCCGGAACGCGACCCCAGTCATGGCCCCGTTTTCCAGGTGATGTTCACCCTTGAAAATGCGCCCATGGGCGCTCTCGAACTGCCCGGCCTGGCCATCGAACCCATCATGCCGCGCAACCAAAGCGCCCGCTTCGATTTGCTGCTGCTCACCGAAGAAACCGCCAATGGCGTCCGCGCCCTCTGGGAATACAACAGCGACCTCTTTGATCGCCAAACCATTGCGCGCATGGCCGATCACTACCGCGAACTTTTGCGCGCCTTCTCAAATTGCCCGGACCTGGAAATCGACCGATTGGACATGCTTACGGAATCGGAGCGGCGTTTCTTGCTGTTGGAATGGAATACCGACGTAAAAGCTGGCCGCGGAGATATCTTCCTCCATCAGCGATTCGAGGCCCAAACCGCCCGAAACCCGGAACGCATTGCCTTAACTCAGGAGAACGAGCGCGCTTCGGCGCGATTGGATTATGGGAATCTCAACGCGCGAGCCAATGCCATCGCCCAGCAGCTCGCCAACCTGGGCGCCGGACCCGAAGAGCGGATTGGCATTTTGTTTGGCCGTGCTCCGGAAATGGTGGCCGCGGTGCTCGCTGTTCTCAAAACGGGAGGGGCCTATGTTCCGCTGGACCCGGATTATCCGGCGGAAAGGCTATCGTGGATGTGCGCGGACGCGCGTCTGTCGGTATTGGTAACGGACGGCAGAGTGCGGCCGCCTTTGGCGGAACCGATACCCATTCTCGTCATGGAAACGAGAGTCAGCCTCCAGCAGGCCAACCCGAGGCCGATCATCACCGGGGAGAACCTCTCCCATATCATCTACACCTCCGGCTCCACGGGCCGGCCCAAGGGCGTGGCGATCCGCCACTCCGGGGCCGCCTCCATGCTGGCCTGGGCGTCCGCCACCTTTTCCGAGGCCGATTTGGCGGGAGTTGTCGCGACAACCTCCCTTTGTTTCGACCTCTCGGTTTTTGAAATCTTTGTACCGCTGATGGTTGGGGGCCGGGTGATTCTGGCCGATCATGCGCTCGCGCTCCCCAGCCTTGCCAATCGCCACGAGATCAGCCTGGTCAACACGGTTCCTTCCGCCATGGCCGAACTCCTGGCCGCCCAAGCCCTGCCGCCTTCCGTGCGGGTCGTGAACCTGGCGGGCGAACCGCTGCGCGCGGCGCTCGCGGACCGCATCCACCGCCTCTCCCATGTGCGGAACCTCTTCAATCTCTACGGTCCTTCGGAAGACACCACCTACTCCAGCTTTGCCCGCATCGGGCGGGAGGATGCGGGCCCGCCTTCCATCGGCCGCCCGATCGAGCAAAGCCAAGCCTTCGTATTGAACCGACAGATGCGCCTGACGCCGATCGGAGTTCCCGGCGAGCTCTACCTGGGCGGAACCGGGCTGGCGCGCGGCTATCTGGGCCGGCCCGACCTGACCGCGGAACATTTCGTGCCCAACCCCTTCGCCAGGGTCCCGAGCCCGTCCATGAGCCGGCTCTACCGCACGGGAGATCTGGTGCGCTTTCGTGGCGGTCCCGGCCGTAACAGCGTCCTGCACTTCCTGGGGCGTTTGGACGGCCAGATCAAATTGCGCGGCTACCGCATCGAGTTGGGCGAGATAGAAACCGTGCTGCGCCGTCATCCAGCGGTGGCGGAGGCGGTAGCGCTCGCGGGAAGCCAACGGCTCCTGGTTTGGCTGGTCTTGGAAAAGCCAGTCGCTCCTGAGTCGCTTCGGGTCTATCTGGAGCGGCGGCTCCCCCATTTCATGATTCCCACGGCACTCGTCATCCTGGATTCCTTGCCCCTGTCGCCCAATGGCAAGGTCGACCGCGCCGCGCTAAGAAAAACCATTCCGTCTGTATTGCAGGCAGAAGCGCCGAAAAAGGGGCTGGCGCCGCCGGGCACGCTCACGGAAATGGAGTTGGTCCGCCAGTGGTCCGAACTGTTGCCTGTCTCTAGGATCGGAATTCACGACAATTTCTTTGATTTGGGCGGTCACTCGCTCTTGGCCACCCGCGCCGCCTCTCTGGCCCGCGATGCCTTCGGGGTGGAGGTTCCCCTCAAGCTCTGGTTCGCCGGTCCCACGATCGCGGCCATCGGCGCCTGGATTGACGCGCATCGGGAGGACGCCGTTCACCTCATTCCCGCGATCCTTCCGGCACAAAGAGGGAAGGAACCACTGCCGCTCAGCTTTGCCCAACAACGCCTTTGGTTTCTCAACCGCATGCAGGACGAGGGCGAAAAATCCGGGAGCGTCTACAACATCGGCACGGCTTTGCGGTTGACGGGGGCGTTGGATATA
>JBGTRP010000858.1:0-3317 GCA_041940685.1 Acanthopleuribacteraceae bacterium | reverse complement strand
CGCCACCTGCCCGATGGCCGGCTCCAGTTCCTGGGCCGCATCGATCACCAGGTCAAGATTCGCGGGTACCGGGTGGAATTGGGAGAGATCGAGGCCGTGCTGGCCGCCCATCCTGGGGTGAAGGACGCGGTGGCGTTCACGCGAGCCGACCGGAGCGGGCAACTGGAGCCGGTAGCCTGCCTGATCCTCGAAGCGGGGAGTGGCGATGCGCCGCAAAACGATGAATTGCGGGCCTATCTGAAAACCCGGCTGCCGGAGCACATGATTCCGGCCGCACTGGTGGCGGTGGAGGCCTTTCCCCTGACCCCCAACGGCAAGCTGGACCGGGCCGCGTTGGCCCGCCTGGTCCCGGCGGAGAGACAGGCCGCGGGCGCGTCCTACCGGCCGCCGCGCACGCCCACGGAAGAAATACTGGCGGGAATCTGGGAAAGGGTGCTGGGCCTATCGCCGATCGGGGTGGATCAGAGCTTCTTCGAATTGGGCGGTCACTCGCTCTTGGCGGTGCGGGTCCTGTCCGCGGTTCAGGAGTTGTTTTCCCTGGACCTGCCGCTACGGGCCCTGTTCGAGGCTTCGACCGTGCGGGAGTTCAGCGCCCGAATCGAAGCGTCGCTCATGGCCGGCGATGGGGAGGAGACGCGGCCGCCGCTATTGCCCGTCGCCCGCGAGGAACATCCGCCACTGTCCTTTGGTCAGGAGCGTCTGTGGTTCCTGGACCGTCTGGAGCGGGCCGCGGCCCCGAGAGCGGCCTATCATGTGCCCGCGGCTTTCCGGATTCGGGGCGGTTTGGACGCCTGGGCATTGGAAACCGGGTTCCGCCGCGTCGCCATGCGCCACGAAATCCTGCGCACCAGCTTTCCCGCTCGGGCCGGAAAACCCCATCAGGCCATCGCGGATGCGGTTCCCTTGCGCCTCGGCCTGGTGGACGCGGGCGGCGCCGATGCGGCCGGGCTCGAGAGCGGCCTGAAACGCCTCGCCGCGACCGAGCCTTTCGACCTGGCGAGCGGACCCCTGTTCCGTTTGTTGCTCCTGCGGCGCTCCGCCGGAGAGCATCTCTTGATCGTGGTGTTCCATCACCTGATCGCCGACGGCTGGTCCGTGGAGGTGCTGATCCACGAGTTGAGAGGCCTGTACGCGGAAGAGGACGCGCCCCCACCGCTACCCATCCAATACGCGGACTATGCCCATTGGCAGCGGGCGCTGGCGGAAACCGAGATTTGGAAGAAGCAGCTGGCCTATTGGCGGGCGCGCTTGAGCGGCGCCCCTGTCCTGATCGAGTTGCCCCTGGACCGACCCCGGCCCGCACGGTCGAGCTATGAGGGCGCAACGGTCCGTTTCGAGCTGGAGCCCGCGCTTTGTTCGAGCATGAGAACGAGGGGCCGCGAGGCGGGAGTTACCCCCTTCATGCTGGTCCACGCAGCGTTCGCGGCCCTGCTCCACCGCTACAGCGGCCAGGACGATGTGTGCATCGGAACGCCGGTGGCCCATCGGAACCGGGAACAACTGGAGCCGTTGATCGGCTTTCTGGTCAACACCCTGGTGTTGCGAAGCTCGTGCGGGCCGGAGCCGGAGGGCCGGAAACCGAGCTTTGCCGATCTACTGGTCCGGGTGCGGCGCGATGCGCTGGAGGCCTTCGCCAACCAGGAGGCGCCCTTCGAGCGGGTGGTCGATGAGCTCAGTCCGCCTCGTAGCCTGAGCCACACCCCGCTGTTTCAGGTGATGTTGGTCTACCAGCAGGCGTTGACCGCCTCGGCGGGTTTGCCGGGAGTGGATCTGGTTGCCGAGGAGATCGGCACGGGCGCGGCCAAGTTCGACCTGACCCTGACCGCGGTGGAGCGGGATGGGGCCTTGGATTTGTATTGGGAATATAACCGGGACCTGTTCGAGGCCGCGACCATGGCGCGCATGTTCGGGTGCCTGCGCCGGTTGTGCCAGGCCCTGGCGCGCGAGGACCCAAGGCCGATCGCGCGACTCGATCTGCTGGGGAAAGCGGAAATGAGCCTGCTGCTGTCGGCATGGAACGATACGGGCACGGGGCCCGCGCCCGCGACCTGCCTTCATGGCTGGTTGGATCGGCGCAACGCGTCGCGGCCGGACGGGGCCGCGGTAATCCGCCGGTTCCTGCGGGAGAGAAGCGGCGCGTGGACCTGGGGGTTGCTGAACGCGAGAGCCAACCATTTGGCGTTTCGGCTGCGAGCCCTGGGCGTGGGTCCGGATGTGGCGGTGGCCGTGTACGCGGGTCGCGGTTTCGAACTGATCACCGGCCTGCTGGCGGTACTCAAGGCGGGCGGCGCCTATGTGCCGCTGGACCCGAGCTATCCCCTGGAGCGGCTGAAGTTTCTGTTGAAGGACAGCGGCTCTCGGGTATTGCTGGCAGCGGCCAAGTTGCGTGATGGCTTGGAAGACTTGGGCATGCCCAGCCTGGTCCTCGAAGCGGGCGGGGAAGGGGTGAGCCGCGCACCGGAGAGCGGCGTGGAGCCGAACCATTTGGCCTACATCCTCTACACCTCGGGCTCGACCGGCAGACCCAAGGGAACGATGGTCGATCATGGCTCGCTGGTCCACTATTTGCGCTGGAGCTTGGGCTATTTCGAAAGCCCGGGCCATGCGCCGCTGCATGGATCGATCGGGTTCGATGCCACGGTGACCAGTCTCTGGGGCCCGTTGGCCGCGGGCCGTGGGGTCGAGATCTACCCCGAGGAGCGGGGCTGGGAGGCCTTGGCCGAGGATGTGCGCGCGGGCTTGGGCTACGCCATGCTCAAGCTGACGCCGGCGCATTTGGAGATTCTGAAGCCGTCGGCACGAACGAAAATCGGGACCCTGGTCCTGGGCGGGGAGGCCCTGACCTCCCGGAACCTCGCGCCGTGGCTGGAAACGGGGGTCCGGGTCATCAACGAATACGGACCCACTGAGACGGTGGTCGGCTGCTGCGTGTGGGAGGTAGACGAGGAAATCCACGAGAAGGGCCCCGCGCCCATCGGCAGGCCCATCGCCGATACCCAACTCTACGTGTTGGACCGCGCGTTTCAGATGGTTCCGATCGGCGTTCATGGCGAGCTGTGCATCGGCGGCCGCGGCGTGAGCCGGGGCTATCTGGGCCGGCCCGCGCTGACGGCCGAGCGCTTCGCGCCGCATCCCTTCACCGGCGGCGCGGGTCTCCCCGTGGGCGCGCGGCTCTACCGCAGCGGGGACCTGGCCCGCCACCTGCCCGATGGCCGGCTCCAGTTCCTGGGCCGCATCGATCACCAGGTCAAGATTCGCGGGTACCGGGTGGAATTGGGAGAGATCGAGGCCGTGCTGGCCGCCCATCCTGGGGTGAA
>JBGTRP010000857.1:0-3318 GCA_041940685.1 Acanthopleuribacteraceae bacterium | reverse complement strand
ACCGCTCAACATGAGACCGGTCACGGCCATCAATTGTTTTCTTCCAACCGAGGTTGCAAGGAAATTAGAGAGCCAACTCATGAACGTACTCCTGACGAACGAAAGTGAAATCTGTTGGGCCGCGCCAAAAACCTCAGTCTTCGAACAAAATGTCGATTTGGAGACGCAAGGGCTTGCCTTCCAAGGAAGAGGGAAGGTTGATGCTGACGGGCACCTCGATGGGTGCGAGCTCGGAGGTGGTCCGCGACGGTGTGGGCTTAATTTTTTCCTTCGAGGCCATGCTGGCGATTTCCGCCATGTCATTCAGTTCCTCAACTTCCAGGGGGTCCACATCATCTAATTCGATCACCTCTGAATCATCGATGGAAGCGATCGGCTCCAGGGTCGTGTCGATGTCTTTTGCGGGTGGGGGCTCCTCTTGAAGCGCGAGGCTCTCGTCGGGTTCGGGCTCTACATCGGGCGCCGAATCGAAGTCATAGGAGTTATCGGGCTCATCCGGCAGTTTCTCCACCTCTTCCATGCCGCGGAAGCTGTCCTCCTCGATGAACTCGATTTCCTCCATTTTTTCATCGGCCGCCATGGGTTGCTCAACGGGGGGCGCGGGCCGTGAGGCCGGCTTGGCGGGGGCCGAGGCCGCCGCGGCGGGCTCCGCCACGGGCGCCGGCTCGGGCTGGGATTCAGGTGCGGCTTCTTCTCTCAAGGGCGCGAGCACCTTGGGTTGACCGGCTCCGGCGGGAGGCGGCTGAGGAGGCAGATCGGGAACCTTGGTTTTGGGCCGAGAGGAAACCGCGTCCTTGGAGGAATCCTCACCGCGGTCCTCCTCCAAGCCGTATTTCTTACTCAGGTTCTTCAACACCAGCTTGCTGATCCCCTTGAGCGTCTCGAAGACGCCCTCTCCGCGCGTTGCCACGGCTTCAAAAATGGGCACATTGAAGCGGTTTAACATGGAGTCCAGTTGCTTCACGGCCAGGACATTCTTCATATCCCGCTTGTTGAACTGAATGACATGAGGCATTTGCTCGATATCGAGATTCTGCTCTTTAAGATTGGTGATGAGGTTTTCGAAGCTGTCGACATTTGCCTCGGACATGGCGGCCTGGGAGTCGGCCACGAACACGACCCCGTCGGCGCCTTTCAGCACCAGTTTACGGGTGGTGTCATAAAAAACCTGGCCCGGCACGGTGTAAAGCTGAATCTTGGTCTTCATGCCGCGGATCGTGCCCAAATCAATGGGCAAAAAATCGAAAAACAGGGTACGGTCGGTTTTGGTCGCCAACGACAACATCTTGCCCTTCGCGTGGCTGGGAAGGGTATCGAAAATAAACTGAAGATTGGTTGTTTTACCGCAGAGACCCGGTCCGTAATAGACGACCTTGGCGGTGAGCTCCTTCGTGGCGTAATTAAATAAAACCATTCCTATCCCCAAACGCGGAGCCGGTCACATGCAATCCCAAGAGCCTGTGCCGCGAACGTTTTGCTATGAAAACTCGATTCCCCCAATACAAGATTGGTAATTTAGCATGAAATTCAAGGGCAATTCAAACAAAAGCATTGGAGTCCGAACGCCGCCTTGCAATTGTCGCCGTCCAATCCTACCATCATGAAACAGCCGTTGCGACCGCGGGATGAGACCGCGAAACCCACCTGCATTGCCGCGGGGTTTGCCGCGAGAGGTTTGGAGAAAGAGGTGAGAAACAGATGGTGAGCGCAAGAGACCTGCCGCCGGCCAAAGACGCGGGCCTGTTCGGCGCGTCCCTGGATTTGGAACGAGACGAGATCGTGATTATCGGCGTTCCCTGGGAGCCCACGGTCTCTTTTGGCCAAGGCGCCTCGCATACGCCGGCCGCGATCATTCCCGCCTCCCATCAATTGGACTTCTTTGATTTGAGGATTCAAGGCTCTTTCGGCGATGCCGTCGGCATGCTGCCGCTCAACGAGGAATGGTGGCGCATAAGCCAACATTGCCGGCGGCTTGCCGAACCCATTATCGAGGCCGGTCCGGATCTCAATCGGGAGCATCGCGCGTCCTTGGAGGAGATCCTAGCGGCTTCCAAGCGGCTCAACCAAGAGCTGTACGCTCAAACCCTGGAGTTGCTCGCGGAGAATAAAACGGTGGCCGTTTTGGGGGGCGACCACTCAAGCCCGCTGGGATGCATGCGCGCTTATATGGAACGGCGCCCCGGTGCGAGCATCCTGCATATCGACGCCCACCACGATCTGCGGGCGGCCTACGAGGGATTCGTCTACTCCCATGCCTCGATCATGTACAACCTGCTGGAGGAAGTTCCCGAGACCGGCGCCCTGGTAAGCGTGGGAATCCGCGACTTTTGCGAGGAGGAATTCCAGTACGCCCGGACCCACCCCAAAATTACCAGCTTCTACGATCGCGATTTGAAGCGCGCGCTCGCGAGCGGAAGAAGCTGGAGCTCGATTTGTCAAGATATTGTTCCAACCCTGGGGCGGGAGGTGTATGTATCTTGTGACATCGACGGCCTCGATCCCCGCTTCTGCCCCAATACGGGCACCCCGGTACCGGGTGGTCTGGATTACGATCAGCTCTGCTTTCTGCTCGATTCGGTGGTGGAGAGCGGGCGTCGGATCGTGGGATTTGACCTTTGCGAGGTGGCGCCAGCCCTGCCTCCACTGGTCTCGGACTGGAACCTAAACCTGGGCGCCCGAATCCTGTTCCAGCTATGCGTCGCGGCGCACCTCAGTAAAAAAAATAACCAAAAAATGGCCTGATCCCTTGAAAAAACCTTGATTTTGAAACATATAGATAAGGGGAACCGTAAAATTCTGACGGCGCTTTGCGCCATCTATCCGAATGTTTTACGGATGAAAACCGACATAGAGGGCTGGATGCAACGATTGATTGGTGCCACGTGGTTCGCAATGCTGGCGGTGTCCCCGCTGTTTTCCGGCGAGTTGGAACAGGTGCTCGCCAAGCACTACGAGGCTATGGGCGGCTTGGAGAAACTACGCTCCGTCAAGAGTCTCAAGGTAACCGGCACCATGACCACTCCCGCCGGTGAACTAGCGATGGTGTTCCGGGCCAAAAAGAACATGTGCCGCATTGATGGCAAGTCCGAGGGATACTCCTTCATCATCATCTACGACGGCAAACGGGGTTGGGAGATCAATCAAACTCTGGGAACCAATGAGCCGCAGATACTCAACGCCAAGCAGACTCGTGGTCTACAGCGGTATCTAGACCTCAGCGGCCCCCTGGTGGACTGGCGGCAAAAAGGCTCTCAAGCGGAGTACCGGGGCGGCGAGCGTATCGATGGCAAGCAATACCACCGAATATTTGTGCAAACG
>JBGTRP010000856.1:0-3326 GCA_041940685.1 Acanthopleuribacteraceae bacterium | reverse complement strand
CCTGGTCGACAATCAGCCGAGGATCCTCAATCTCAAGGAAATTCTCAACCAGTTCATTGCCTTCCGCAAGGATGTGGTCACCAGACGTACGCGCTTCCTTTTGCGCAAGGCTCGCGAGCGGGCGCATCTCCTGGAAGGTTTTGTCAAGGCCCTCGATATTCTGGATGAATTGATCGCCCTGATCCGCAAATCGAGTACGCCCGCCGAGGCCAAGGAAAAAATGATCGAACAATGGGATTTCTCCCCTCGCCAGGCCCAGGCCATCCTGGAGCTTCGCCTGCAGAAATTGACGGGTATGGAACGGCAGGCCATTCTCGACGAATACGAGGCCATCAAACAAGAGATCGAAGGCTTGGAATTGATTCTCAACCGGCCGGAAGTTCTGGTTCAAGTCATTCGCGATGAGACGATCGCCTTTCGCGACAAATATCGGGACGAACGACGGACCATGATCAGCGAGCGCGAGGTCAGTTTCTCCATCGAGGACCTGATCGTCGACGAAAATGTGGTGGTCACCTGTAGCCATCGCGGTTATATCAAACGCACGGCGGTTACCATCTACCGCGAACAGCGACGGGGCGGCAAGGGCCGCCTGGGTATGAGAACCCATGACGAGGATTTTGTCGAGAATCTATTCGTGGCCTCCACCCACGACACCCTGATGGTGTTTACCAATTTCGGCAAGGTCTATTGGCTCAAGGTGCATCAATTGCCCCAGGGCGATGCGGCCACCAAGGGCAAGGCGCTCGTCAACCTGGTTCAACTCGAAGAAGATGAGAAAGCAGTGGCCTTCCATGCGGTGCGTGAGTTCTCACCTGATGTGAACCTGATCTTCGCCACCCGGCGCGGGTTGGTAAAGAAAACCACGCTGGACGCCTATCGCAATATTCGCACCAATGGCATTAAGGCCATCAATATTCAGGAGGACGATGAACTGATCACCGTCCGCCAAAGCGATGGAACCAAGGAAATTTTTCTGGCCACCCATATGGGGAAATCGATTCGCTTCGCCGAATCCGATATTCGCAGCATCGGACGCGTGGGCATGGGCGTCTTCGGCATTCGTCTCAACCCCCAGGATGCGGTTGTTGAGATGGCGGTCATCGATGATGATGGCGGTTCCATCCTCACCATAAGCCAAAACGGATACGGAAAGCGCACCTTGGTCAGCGAATACCGCCTGCAAAATCGGGGCGGAAGCGGCATTCTCAATATGAAAATCACGGAAAAGACTGGTTTCATCGCTGGAGTGCGTTATCTTTACGACGGGGCCTCGGTGTTGTTGATCAGCCAGTTGGGCAAATTGATCCGCTTCGATCCATCCCTGATTCGCGATATCGGACGTGTAACTCAGGGCGTTCGTCTCCTGCAATTGGACGATCCCGAGGATCGCGTGGTCGGAATGAGCCTCATTCCCCTGGATAATGACGATGAAGAGGAAGACGGCGATGATGAATTGACGGGCGCCGAGACCCGGGTCGAAAAAGAAACCCTGCCCGAAACCGAGGAATGAGGAGAAGGAGCGATAGGTTTTTATGAAAATATTTTTGGACAGCGCCATTTTAACGGAAATCGAAGAATGTGCGGAAAGCGGTCTACTCGATGGGGTTACCACCAATCCCTCGCTGATCGCCAAAAGCGGATCCGACCTCAATCAGGTGGTGGCCGGTATTGCCAAAATGGTCAACGGGCCAATCAGCGCCGAGGTCATCGAAACCAGGTTTCAGCCCATGGTGGCCGAGGCCAAACGCCTGGCCGAGCTGCATGAAAACGTGGTGGTAAAGGTTCCTCTCACCGAGGCCGGCCTCAAGACCGTCGCCCAGCTCTCGCCGCGCGGCATTCGCTTTAACGTTACCCTGTGCTTCAGTCTCGCCCAGGCCCTGCTCGCGGCCAAGGCCGGCGCCACCTTTGTCTCTCCCTTTGTCGGGCGCTGGGATGATATTGATGTGCATGGCATCGATTTGATTCCCGACATGGTTCAGGTCTTTGACCATTACGGATTCGAAACGGAAATCCTCGTGGCCAGCATCCGCAACCCGCTGCACGTAAGCGAGGCCGCCCTGGCCGGCGCCCACGCGGCCACCATTCCCTATAAAATTTTTAAACAACTATACCGCCACCCCCTAACCGATCTCGGTTTGGAAAAGTTTCTGGCCGACCATCACGCTTCCCTTGAGAGCAAGACGTAGCAGCTCTTTTTAATAGGGTTTCGCTCTGCTTTCGCCGTTTTTTATTAGGGTGAATATCGCCAATTCGATGGTTTAGCCGTTTGTTCCACGTGGAACATGACCTTGGTGAGGTGAACGCCTTGTACAGTGATCGGGATGTGATAGTCGCCAGGGCTACGCCGGAGAAAGTTCGCGCGCCATTGGCGATTATTCGCGTATCGGGATCTGGTTGTTGGGAGATGGCCGCCCGCCGTTTTCAGCCGAAAAAGAAAAGAGAGCCCGAGTCCTGGAAGGCGGCCTATGGCGATTGGGTGGACGAAGCGGGTTTGGTCGACGACGTGGTGTTGCTGCATTACCGGGGGCCGAATTCCTATTCCGGACAGGATATGATAGAAATTTTTTGCCATGGCAATCCCTTGCTGGTGGATGCCATTGAGCGGGATTGGTTGGCATTGGGCGCTCGCCGCGCCAAGCCGGGGGAGTTTACCCAGCGCGCGGTGTTGAATGGGAAGATGGATTTGTTGCGGGCTGAGGCCGTCGGGGGGATTATCGAGGCCCATACCCGTTATCAGGCCGATCTGGTGCGCCGGCAGGCGAGCGGGCCTTTGGTGGGGTTTGTGCAAGAGAGGGTGGAGGAGATTCTACAAATTCAGGCCCATATCGAGGCCAGTATCGATTATGGAGAAGAGGATGTCGAAGCCCTGCAACGGGAAGGGATGTTGGAGAAAATGGCTTTCCTGATGGAGCGCTTTGAGGTTTTGAGGAGAACGGCCGCCTTTGCCAATACCATGCGCCGGGGTTTTCGGGTTTTGATTACCGGCGCGCCCAACGTGGGAAAAAGCACCTTGTTTAATGCGCTCGTGCGTCAGGAGAGGGCGATCGTTACGGACTTACCGGGAACCACGCGGGATTTGATTAGTGAGGAGGTGGAAATCCAGGGATTGCCCGTGGTCTTGATCGACAGCGCGGGCGTGCGTGAAAGCGGCGATGTGATCGAACAAATGGGAATCGATAAGATTTACCAATTGTTGGACGAGGTGGATCTGGTTTTGTATTTGAAATCGGAGGAGGAAGGGGATGCACCCTATCCGAATCGGCCCCAAGAACGGCGGGAAAAATGGATAACGGTGTATACAAAATCAGATCTAAGAACAGGAA
>JBGTRP010000855.1:0-3331 GCA_041940685.1 Acanthopleuribacteraceae bacterium | reverse complement strand
CAGCAGCTCCTCGGTCCGCGTTTCGGGCCCAGCTCCGTCCAAGAGAACCTCGTGAAGACCGGGCTCAGGTAGAGCGTCGCGATCCACCTTGCCGGAAGGTTTGAACGGGAGGCGCTCCACGAGCACATACGCCTCCGGCAACATGTAATCCGGTAGAATGTCCGCCGCAAACGTTTGTAAGGTTTCACTGTCGAGACCTGAGGCCCCTCGCGCCCGTTGTACGTAGGCCACCAACCTTTTTCCTCCGGAAGGCGCCTCCCGCACGGCAACCGCGGCGTCGGCCACGCCTTTACATCCGCGTAGCGTTTCCTCGATTTCCCCGAGCTCGATGCGATAGCCTCGCACCTTGACCTGAGCATCCAGGCGGCGCAGGAAATCAAGGGCGCCGTCAGGGAGCCACCGCACCAGGTCGCCGGTGCGGTAGAGCCTCTCTCCGGGTTCTTGTGCAAAGGGATCGGGCAGGAAACGCGCGGCGGTCAGTGCTGGCCGATGCAAATAGTCGCGCGCTAGGCCATGGCCACCGGTAAAAAGTTCGCCCGGCGCACCCTCTGGCGCCAGTCTGCCATCCGGATCGAGCACATGCACGCGCGTGTTCTGGATGGGCCGGCCGATGGGCGCCGCGTGCGCATGCCCGGGGAAGTCCGGCGGCAGGGGGTGGCAGCAGGTATAGGAACCGTTTTCCGTGGGTCCGTAGCAATTGACGATGCGCAGGTGAGGAGCGGCGTGTAATGCGCGGTTGATATGCACCGGTGACAGCGACTCGGCCCCGGTAAACAGTTGTCCAAGGCTTTGGAAAAGGCCGGGATCGGCATCTACCATGGCATTGAATAGAGATGCGGCCAGCCACAGGGTGTCGATATATTCATTGCGCAGGACTTTTCTCAATTCGCCCGGATCCGGTACCCGGTCGGGGAAAACCACGCTGCGGCCGCCGTGCAACAATGAACCCCAAACCTCCATTACCGAGGCATCAAACCCCAACGAGGCCAGTTGAAGGGTGGACTCCGGAACCTTTCCAAAATTCAGGTCGTGGACCAGCCTTACCACCGCGCGATGCGGAACCCGGACACCCTTGGGTTGGCCGGTGGAGCCGGAGGTGTACAGCACATAAATCAGGTGATTGGGTCCCGCTGCGGCGCGGGGCGGCGCGACCACAGGATGAAGATCGGCGACTCTCAGGTTGAAACGAACCGTACGCACGGGAAGCTCAGGAAGAGCATTGACCGCGCTTGCCTCGCCAAGCAGGAGATTCAGGCCCGCATCCTTCACCATACCCGCCAGCCGTTGGGCGGGGTAGCCGGGATCCAGGGGCAGGTAAGCGCCGCCCGCCTTGAGAATTGCAAGCAGCAGAACCGTGGTCTCCAGAGAACGGTTCCCTACCACGCCCACGAGATCATCCGGCTCAACTCCGCGCACCATCAACGCGATGGCTTGGTGGTCCGCGGCCGCGTTGAGCGCCTCATAGCTGATGCGGCGGCGACCCGCGATCAGGGCGGTGGCGTCCGGCATGCGCCGCGCGACGGACTCGAACAGACGATGCACGGTTTCTTGGCGCGGGTAGGCGGTTGCGGTCGCGTTCCATTCCAAGAGCAACCGCAGACGCTCCTCCTGGCTGAGCAGCGAAAACGAATGCAATGGCCTTTCCGGTGAGGCCGCCATCTCTTGCAATAGGAAACGGAATCGGCCGGCCAGCCTCGCCACCGCAGCGGGTTCAAGTCGATGCGGATCATGGGCCAGCTCCAAGACCAGTTGGTCGCCGGCGACACCGGCGATAAGGGTAAGTGGATAATTGGACTGTTCCGCGCTGCGAAGATCGTCGATCGCGAGGCCCGAGGCATGGACATCGAACTCCATTGGCTGGTCGGCAAACACGGATTTGATTGGATAATTCTCGAATACCAGAATGCTTTCAAACAGCGGCAAATGGGCCGGGACCTCACACCAGGATTGGATATCGGCCAGTGGCGTGTAGCTGAATCGGTCGAGATCCACCAGTTGATCACGAATGACTCGCAGCCAATCGCCAAGCGCCATATTCGGCGGCAAGCCGATCCGCATGGGCAAGGTGTTGATGAACATGCCCACCATTTGCTCGATAGCCGGCAACTCCGCGGGCCTGCCGGCCAAGGTTACGCCAAAAACGACTTCCGTTTCACTCGCATAACGGGAGAGCAACAACGCCCAAGCGGCTTGGACCCAATTGTTAAGCGTGATCCGATTCACGCGGGCCTGGGACCGTAGGCTCTCGCTCAACCCTGGGCCCAGGGGCAATGCGTGACGTGGGAACAAGATAGATGCGGATCGTCCGTGGGACATATGGGCTTCTGGAAGCGGGGTTGGTCGCGTCAATCCTTTTAGCGCCGCGGTCCAGTGCGCGCGCGCGGCCGCTGGGTCTTGTTGACCCAACCATTGAATATAGGCGCTGAACGGTGTAGGTTCCTCAAATTCCGGGGTCTTCTGCTGGATAAAGGCAGCGTAATGTCCCAGAACCTCCTTAAAAATCAATGGCAGCGACCAGCCATCGGCAATCAAATGATGATGGCTCCAAATAAAGCGGTAGCGCTGATCTTCCAGTTGAATGAGGGTACAGCGCAACAAGGGAGCCCGATCCAAAGCGAAACCACGGTCCCGATCCTCGGCAAGCAATGCCTCCAGCCGTTTTTCCCAATCCTCTCTCGGCAACCTACGCCAGTCAAGCCGGATCCATGGCAAACGAACCTCGCGATGGACCACCTGGTGAGGCTCGGGCAGAGACAACCAATGAAAGCTGGTGCGCAGGCATGTATGACGCGCGACGGTCGCTTGCCAGGCCTTTTGAAACACAACCTCGTCCAGGTGGCCCGTCAACTCGCAGCTCAGTTGGACAAAGTACGCGGGTGAACCCTCATCGTAGAGATGATGGAAGAGCAAACCCGCCTGTGCCGGCGACAAGGGATAGATATCGGCCACATTCTGATCTTGGCTGAGCAGGGATTGCAGCGCGGCGGGCGTCAATTTGGCCCGGGGAAACCTGGCCGCCAAGGAGCGCATCTCATCCGGTTGCATGCCTAGTTCGATGAGGCGTTCGAGCGCGTCCATGAAATCATCGGCCAGGCGCGCGATGGTCTTGCGGCGATGGAGCTTCGTGCTGTAGGTCCATTCCAGTTTGAGGCAATCCTCGGAGACGATGGCCGTGACCTCGATCTGCGGATACTCGCTGGCCAGCTGCTGAGCCGCCGCTTCCAGATGCTCGGCGGAGATGTCCACCGGCGTGTAGGCCGCGGGCGCCTCGAGCGCGAGGCGATAGGCCATGTGTCCGCCGTTCGAGATGCCCGTCGCGTACACGCGCCGG
>JBGTRP010000854.1:0-3335 GCA_041940685.1 Acanthopleuribacteraceae bacterium | reverse complement strand
CGGCACGCCCGTAGCCAACCGCAACCGCGCTGAGCTCGAGGGCCTGATGGGCCTATTCGTCAATACGCTGGTGTTGCGCACGGATCTATCTGGAGACCCATGCTTTACCGAACTGCTCGGCAGGGTGCGGGAAATGACGTTGGGGGCCTTAGCCCACCAGGACACGCCCTTCGACAAACTGGTCGAAATCCTGAAGCCGGAAAGGAGCCTGAGCCGCCATGTCCTGTTCCAAACCATGTTCTCCATGCAGACCTCGGAACCCGGTCAGGAGAGACTGTTCCAACTGGAGGCGCAACCGCTTGAATTCGAAACCAACGCTTCCAAGTTCGATCTATCTCTAGCCCTTGAGGAAACTCCCGGCTCGACCATCGAGGGCATGCTCGAATACGACACCGACCTGTTCGATGCGACCACGGCAGCGCGCTGGAGGGACCAGTTCCTGACCCTCTTGGAGGGGATTTGCAATCAGCCCCGGGCATCGATATGCAGGTTGCAGATGATGACGCAAACCGAACGGCATCGGGTGCTGTGGGAATGGAATGCCGGATCGTCGTCCCGGCAGGCGCCCGAGTCGCTGATCCACCACCGGTTTGACCACTTCGCACGCCAACAACCAAACCACCCCGCGCTCATCATTGACAAACAAGGCGATCGGGAGCCCTATGCCCTTGATTACGGAACACTCATGGACCGTTCCGATCGGCTGGCCGTACTGCTCCAGGCTAGAGGCGTCCGCCCGGAGGCGCCCGTGGGTTGCTACATGGACCGCAAACCAGCGGCTATCGTGGCTCTGCTGGCCGTCTTCAAGGCCGGAGGGATTTATGTGCCCATGGATCCCAACTATCCCCCGGACCGGCTGCGCCATATGGTCGATGATGCGGGCATGACCCTGATCCTGCAGCGTGAGGGTCTTCCCTCCATGGAGGCATGGCCAGAGGATCAGCGTATTCTTCTGGACGAGACCGGCGCGTTGCCGGCAAGCGTCCGCGCCCAAACCGAAGAACCGAGCCCCCTCGATTTGGCGGTTCCTCAAAACAGCGCCTACATCATCTACACCTCCGGTTCGACCGGCTTGCCCAAGGGCGTCTGCATTCCCCATACAGCCGCCGTTCTTCACGGCGATGGGGTCCGGGATTTGCTCGCGATCCAGCCCGGCGACCGCATCCTGAGCTTTGCATCCTTGAGCTTTGATGCGGCCATGGAAAATATCTTTTCCGCCTTTTGTTCAGGCGCGACGCTGGTCATGCGAGGCAATGATTTATGGACCTTGCAGGACTTTTTTCAGAAAGCGGACAACTTCGAAATTTCGCTGGCAGATATTCCCACCGCCTATTGGCAGCAATGGGTCAAGAACCCCGATTTCGTTCGTGGAGCGCCCAGGCTTCCCAGGTTGCGCTACGTGATTATCGGCGGGGAGGCCATGCTTCCGGAAGCCGCCCGCCATTGGTTCGATTCGAAGCTGGGCTCGGCGCCCATCATCAATGCCTACGGCCCAACCGAAACAGCCATAACCGCCACCATTTTTTCGATTTCTCGCGGCGACGCGGCGCACAAAAGGACGCGGATGCCGATCGGCCGGCCGCTTCCCAACCGAGTCGCCTACATTGTGAACGGTTATGGGGAACCCTTACCGGACGGGGCGCCAGGCGAGCTCTGGCTTGGGGGCGTCCCCATGGCCTCCTGCTACCTGCGTCAGCCTGAGTTGAGCGCCAATAAATTCGTACCCGATCCTTTCGGCCCATGGCCCGGGGAGCGGCTTTACCGCTGTGGCGACCTGGCCCGTTTCCTTGCCGATGGCAATATCGAATTCCTTGGCCGCCTCGATTCTCAGGTCAAGATTCGCGGTTTTCGCATTGAGCTAGGTGAAATCGAATCGATCCTCGACGAGCACCCCCTGGTGGAGACCTGCGCGGTTTTGGTGCGCCAGGATGCCGGTGGCGAGAAGTTCCTGGCGGCCTATGTCGACTATTCAGAGCCTCGGGAGGAGGCGGCGGAGGAGTTGCGGCAATTTTTACAGGCACAACTACCCGCCTACATGGTGCCAGCGACCTTCGAGGCGCTGGACAGCCTGCCTATCACGCCCAATGGCAAAATTGACCGCGAAGCACTGGCCAAGCGGCCCATCACCCTGACAGCCCGAGCCGCCGGCGGCGATGCCTCTTCTTCTGGCCCTCCGGACCGGGCGCATGGCGTTCTGGAAATGGCTATCGCCGAAATCTGGAGCGAGGTTTTAAAGCGGAACGACCTGGACCCGAGCAAGAACTTCTTCGAAATTGGCGGCCATTCCCTTCTGGGCGTACGCGTGGTCGCGAGAATCCGCGAACGCTTCAACTTGACCCTGCCGGTGCGGACCATTTTCGAGCATCCCACGATCGCGGGCCAGGCCGAGCATGTGCTGGAACTTTTAACAGGCGCGGAAGAAGCCGAGCCGACCAAGGAACCCGGAACATCCTCACTTCCCGCGCTTCAACCCAGATCCGAACAATCGGAACCGCCTCTTTCCTTCGCCCAGGAGGGTCTGTGGTTTATCAACGAAATGTCGCCGGGAACGCCCGCCTACAATCTCAGCGACGGCTGGAGACTGCGGGGCCCACTCGATGCGCCCGCGCTTGAACGCGCATTTCAAGAGCTGTTCACCCGGCATGAGGCGCTGAGAACCCGTTTCCCCGAAATTGATGGACGCCCCTTTCAACGGATCCGGAAGCCGGAACCCAGGGTAGACCTCACGCTGGTCGACCTGAGCGGCATGGACGAACCCCAGCAAATGGCGAGCATCGCCCACCTGGAGGGCCTAGAGGCCGCATTCCGCTTTGATTTGGCGCATGGCGCATTGGCGCGACAAACCCTGCTGAGATCCGCCCGGAACGACCACCACCTGCTGGTGACCCACCATCACATCATCAGCGACGGTTGGTCGCGGGGTATTTTTCTGGAGGAGCTCGCCGCGCTTTACTCCGCATTCCGTCAAGGGCTCGGGAGCCCTCTTGGGCAATTGGATCTGCAATACGCGGACTTCGCTTCCTGGCAGCGGCAGATTCTTCAGGGCGATTACCTGAAACGGCTGCTCGATTTTTGGAAACAAAGTCTGGGCGAACCACCGGTCCAATTGGAGTTGCCCACGGACCTGCCCCGCCCCCGCCAGCAGAGTTTCCGGGGCGCGGCTCTCGAATTCCAAATCGCCGATAAGGCGCGCACCCGACTCCATGCGCTCACCGGGCAAACCGGCGCCAATCTCTTCACGCTTCTGCTTTCCGCCTTCCAGACTTTGCTGGGCCGGTATTCGGGCCAGGATCAGGTGGTGGTGGGAACCCCCATCGCGGGCCGCAATCATTCGC
>JBGTRP010000853.1:0-3344 GCA_041940685.1 Acanthopleuribacteraceae bacterium | reverse complement strand
ATTCCGGCTTGCTCTATGGCGATGTGTCGGGCGGCACCGGCATCGACATCATCACCAACTCGAAATTGATCGAGGGCGACCTGCTGCTGAGCGACGGCGGTTGGACCGGGACCGATCCCGCGGCGCGGGCCGCCGCCGCGGCGGCCCGCGGGATCGCCATCGACTACCGCCAGCTCGCGCGTGGGTCGGGCGCCGACTTGGCCATCGAGGAAATCCTTGCGCCGGAAACGGTTTCCGTACACGAGGGCTTCCTTTTGCACGCCTGGGTCCAATCGCAGGAAGCGCAGCCGGTTTCCTTCGAGCTCACCCGCGGCGGCCGCCTCATCGCGCGCGGCCAGCGGCAATTGGAAGCAGGCCGCAGCCGACTCGTATTTCGCGACCTCAGCGGCGAGCCCGGGACCCTCGCCTACCGCCTGAGGATCACGGGCGAAACCGCCGATCCCATCCCTCAAAACAATAGCGCAACCCTTTACGTGGGCGTGGAGGGACCCAAACCCCTGCTGTTGGTTTCCCCAACGGGCGCGGGCACCCTGGCGGAGCTCCTGCGGCGGGGCGGATTGAGGGTGACCGCTTTGAAACCCAACCAAATCGGTTGGACCCTGCCAGAGCTTTCCCGATACAGTGGGGTCCTGCTTGAAAACCTGACCGCGCGCGCCATCGGCGAACAAGGCATGAGCGCTCTCGCGGCCTGGGTCCGCGAAAGCGGTGCGGGGCTGATGATCACCGGAGGGAGGCAGAGCTACGGACCCGGTGGATATTATCGCTCGCCCTTGGAGCCCATCCTCCCCGTCACCATGGAACTGCGCCAGGAACATCGCAAGCTGTCCTTGGCCATGGTCATCGCCCTCGATCGGTCCGGCAGCATGGCCGCGCCCACGGAGAGCGGCGTTCCTAAAATGGCCCTGGCCAACCGGGCAGCGGTCCAGGTGCTGGATCTCTTGGCGCCCAGCGATTCCATGGCCGTGCTCGCCGTCGACAGCCAGGCCCATCTGATTGCGCCCCTTGGCCCCGTTGAGAACAGGAATCGATTGCGCAACAGCATTCTGCGGATTCGTTCCGAGGGGGGCGGAATCTTCGTGTACGAGGCCCTCTCCCTGGCGGCCCGCTTGTTGGCGGAATCCGATGCGGGCGCACGCCATATCCTTCTGTTCGCCGATGCCGCGGACGCCGAACAGCCCGGACGCTACCAGGAATTGCTCAAGGCTAGCACCGCCTCCGGCATCACCGTCAGCGTGGTCGGGCTGGGCTCCGCCTATGACGCGGACGGCGTGCTTTTGGCGCGCATTGCCGAGTTGGGCAACGGCAACGTGTATTTCACCGAAAAGGCCGAGAACCTGCCCGCCATCTTCGCTCAGGACACCTTCATCGTGGCGCGCAGCACCTTTATCGAGGAACCCACGCCCGTGCGTTTCACCGCGGGCTTGCTCTCGCTCACGCCGCTCCCTCTGGAAAATCCGCCACATGTGGGCGGCTACAACCTCTGTTACGCGCGGGAGAAGGCCAATCTCGCCATGATCAGCGAGGACGAGTACCAGGCCCCGCTGGTCGCCTCTTGGCATGTGGGCAACGGCCGGGTATTGTGTTACACCGGCGAGGCGGCCGGCGCTTTCTCGGGCGCGTTCGCTTCTTGGCCGAGAGCGGGCGACTTCTTCGCCAGCCTCGCGCGCTGGACCACGGGCCAGGACCAGCATTTGCCTGGCGGCGGCGCGGTGACCCAAAAAATTCGCGACGGCGTATTGCGGGTGACCCTGTATTTGGATCCGGAGCGGGAGAACCAGGCCTTCGAAAGCCCGCCGACCCTTTCTCTGCTGCGAGGAAGCGGGGGTGACGCGCCTCGCCAGGAAGAGCACGCTCTCACCTGGCGGGACGCGGACAGCTTAACCGCCGACATCAAGCTACGCGGTGAAGAAACCGTCCTTCCCACTCTTGTTTTCTCGGAAAATCAGCGCCGGAGCCTCGCCCCGGCGCGGCTGCCCTATTCCCCCGAGTACAGGCCGCGCGCCACCGGCGAGGGCCGCCGTGTGCTGGAACGCCTGGCCCGCATCAGCGGCGGCAAGGAGCGCATTCAACTCGACCAAATCTGGAAGGAACTCCCCAAAAAAACCAGCGCATTCCCCCTCGCGCCTTTCCTGTTGCTCCTGGCCGCGCTCCTGTTCCTGCTGGAAATCCTCGAACGCCGCACCGCCTGGCTTTCAGAACGCTTTCGCAGATCCGGCGCCGTTGGCGCACAATCCAGTTCAACAGAAGCGTCGGCCCCACCGCAACCGCGACCCCGATCCCAACCCAAGCCCATTCCAAAAAAGCCAAGGACTCAAAAAATCGGCGCACCTTCGAAGGAACCTCGATCTTCCCTGCAAAGCGCGCTCAGCAAGGCCAAAACCCGCGCGTCAAAGCGTACGTCGCAAAAAGAAAAAAATGGAAGCATGGGAAAATGAAAAAACAAAGCTTGGTCGCTCTCAGCAAATTCCTGAGCCTGGTTTTGCGGCATCGGCCGGAGGTGATAGGGCTGGCCCTGGACGCTTCAGGGTGGGTGGATATCGAGGAGCTTCTGAACAAGGCGCGGGCCCATGGGAAACATTGGGATCGGGCGACCCTGCTGAAGGTCGTAACCACAAACGACAAAAAGCGGTTTTCATTCTCCGAGGATGGGAAAAGGATTCGGGCGGTCCAGGGACACTCGATTCCCGTCTCGCTCGGCCTGGAACCCCGGGAGCCACCGCCGCTGTTATTCCACGGCACCGCTTCCCGGTCGCTGGCCTCTATCCTCGAACGGGGACTCCAAGCTCGCGGCCGCCAGTATGTCCATTTGTCCACGGATATGGACACGGCCCAAATGGTTGGCAGGCGGCATGGAACGCCCGTGGTTTTGAAAATCAACACGCTCCGGATGTTTCAAGCCGGCTACCATTTTTACTTGGCCGAAAACGGGGTTTGGCTTACGGAGAAGGTACCACCGGAATTCATCACGACGGACGGGCCGGTCTAGCCAGTTTGGCAACCGAAACCTTTGCTATTAGTCGGCGCTTTGTGTCGCCGAGACGGCAGGTTCCACTAACCAGAACCCGGATACATGAGATAGCCAAACTTGCGGCCCAAAGAAGCGCATTCGGAACCCTCCAGCCTCGCGAGGCCGAAACGACAGCATCGAAAATAGGAGGCGCGACCCCGAGCCGAATCTCACCCCGGTCCGCCTCGGGTTAGGAAGGGCAGCTCCGCGGTCCACAGGTCGTGGTTCCAGAGCATGGCGGGATGCCCCAAAATGAATTGGCCGCTGTCCAGGAATGCGAAGAAATAGAACACCAATTGGGGCGTCTGAACCTCTTTGAAGTCCTCGCCTTCCCCGT
>JBGTRP010000852.1:0-3351 GCA_041940685.1 Acanthopleuribacteraceae bacterium | reverse complement strand
ATGGGCGGCGAACCTTTCCTCATATTGACTGGATCAAAACAGATTTTAATAAGGATTTGAACCCGGCGCTCTGGCAGGCCGCCGTCTCCCTGCGCTCCTCCCATGTCCCCATTGGCGGCCAGAGTGTTTTCTTCGGGCCCGGCTGACCTGGGGAGTCAGACTGCCGGATCCCAAGTACAAATATTAGCGGAGGTTTGGCCTATTTCCAGCCTCGTAATCCTTATCCATCGGCGGGCTAGGGGCGCTCCGGTCGGGCTGTACTCGCTTTCACACGCACGGCCGGATGAAATCCCGCTGGATTGAATCCTATCAGGGGCACCGGTAATTTGCCATTTATTCACCAAATGGTAATTTAGGGGCCCAGGCGCAATTTTTCGATTGCGGTTGCCTGGCGGGTGAGAGGCGGATCGCGTGTTTGATGAGCTCCAATTAACAGGGCGTGCCCGAACCCATGTGGTTCAAATCGAGCAGCCTCGGTTTGCCGCGCATCCCCGCGTTGTCGAGGCTTTTTTGGAAATGCGCGAGACCGCGGCTCAGGCTGGCCTCGATCTCCAGCCCTTCAGCGCTTACCGCGATTTTAAGACGCAGTTGCGCATATGGAATCGGAAGTTTCGTGGAGAACGACCGCTTTACGATCGGAGCGGAGTTGTTTGTGATCCCCGGGGGTGGGAGGAGAAACGCCTCGTGGATGCGATCCTGGGTTGGTCTGGATTGCCGGGCGGGACGCGCCATCATTGGGGGACCGAGATCGACGTGGTCGACCGCGCGTCCCCGCCTCCGGGTTACAGAATTCAACTGTTGCCCGAAGAGGTCCGCGCCGGCGGCATTTTCGAGAAACTGCACCGCTGGCTGGACGTGAATATGGCCCGTTTCGGCTTTTTTAGACCCTACGCCGTTTTTCGGGGAGGCATGCATCCCGAGCCCTGGCATTTGAGCTTTGCTCCCCTTTCACGCGTTGCCATGGACCTCCTGACCCCTGACATGCTCGCCCGAGCGATCAAGGCGGCGCCCATGGAGGGCAAGGCCGGCGTGTTGGCCCGTATCGATGATCTGTTCGAGAATCACGTGCGCAATATCTGCCCGCCCGCTTTCGAATCCTGAAGTTTCAGGCCCGGGGTCAGCCTTCAAATTAGGGGCGCATCCTTGCTGCATTCTTCCTCGCTTTTGGGCGGCGATTGCGGTGGCCTGAACGGTCATGCCGCGAGATGGGTCCTTTATAACGAAATCCTGTTGCTTCGTAACAGAAGGCTCGCGTTCGGGCGCGGCTCTATCCAGATTAACGGGTATGGAGAGGGTTTCTGGTCGCCGAGGTCCGCCCTCAGGGTCGCGTTTGACGGGGAAACCCCGATTTTTTTTGAAAAAAGGAGCCTAATATGTGGAAACTGATTTCATGCCCAATGCAGATCCGCATTCTCTTGATCGCAATGCTGCCCATCTGTGCGAGTTGGGCCATGGACCAACGTTTGATCGAGCCGGGGGAACAAGTTGCGGATGGCCAGTCTCTGCGCCCATTTTTGGCCCGTTACAAGGAGATTTTGGTGGTCGATGGCCAGCGGAAGTCCCTAGGCATTCGTTACAATGATCTACAGGAAGCCAATTACCCATCCGGCAAGGGCTTTCGTTGGACCGTCAGCATGTTGCGCGGAGATACGGTTTATGATGAGCTGCGCTTCCTGCGGCGCGGCTTCGAGCCGGTCATGCGCGTGGTTTCCGCGCGGTCTCTGATTCACCAATTCGAGGTATACGGAACGAAGAAGGTGGCCGGCGTCAAGGTAGACGGAGCGGGCGCCGACCCCCAGCCCCTTTCCCTGACAGTCCATGGCAAGCGTTTTCCGGCAGGGGTGATAACCTTTTTACTCTCACAAATGCCTCCACGGGAAGGGTTCTCCGCTGTTTTCCCGATTTTCAGCTCTGATATGGGGGCCGATGGCGCCAATATCTTTGAAAAGGTCGTGGTGCTTGGAAAGGAACGCCTGCTTGCGGGCAATGGCGTGGAATACGATTCCTGGGTATTGCAACGCCAATTTCTGGACCATGATTTCCAACCCCTTCAATTCGGCGGTCGGGAGATGCCCCCTTATAAGATGTGGTTGTCGGAAGAGCCGCCCTACCAAATCCGAACAGAACGCGGAAATGGGACCTTGGAATTGATGGATGTCTACCTTTTTCCTTCCTTGGAATGAGGCTGGAGGTCCGGATTTTGGGGCGCGCCGCTTCTCCGTGGCGCAAACCCCCAAGCAGCCCGGTAAGCGATCCCCTCCACGACCCGGCTCGCACCCAGGCCTGATGGCAAGGAACCGGCCCCCGGTCACCCTTAACCAGGGCTTGCTCTGCTTGCTTGAAATCAAAAGCTTGAAATGCACGTAGAATTTTTCGTGGAATGATTTTGAGAGTACCCTTCCCCGCGGCATGCGCAGTTGCGCGCGGTTGAGGTTTGAATGTCCGCTTTGAACGACCCGAAACCATCGGCTCCATTCGGTAGCAGATGGTCTCATTGGCTTACGCTGATTGGGATTTGGTGCCTGCCGCCAGTATTGAGCGGAACCAGTCTTTACATGAAACTGGTGGAGCTTCGCCCTGGAGTCACCCTTTCCGGCATTATCTTTCTTCAATGCATGTACTGGCTGCCTTGGGCCCTTCTAACGCCAGTAATTTTCTATCTTGCCCGGCGTTTCCCATTGAAAAAAAAGCGGGCCTTTCGCCACGTCGCCCTTCATTTGGGCGTAAGCCTGGCGCTGGGTGGTTTGTTTCAGGTTTACGCTATCATGGCCGAACTATTGCTGATGCCAGAACCCAATCGGCCTTTCTCGCCCGGGTTGGCGATCCAATTGCTCGGCTCCCAAAACATCGGCCATCTGCTGCCGCCGGTCGCGGTTTATTGGTTGGTCCTGGCAATTGCTATTGGAATTGCTTTTTTTCGGCATAACCACGAGCGGGAGGCTCTACTAGCGCGTGCGCGCCTTCAGGCTTTGCGAGCCCGGGTCCACCCCCATTTCCTGTTCAACAGCCTTCATGCGGTGTCGGCCATGATGGAAGATGATGTGAAGGGTGCCCGCCGCATGATTGCCTGCTTGAGTGATTTGTTGCGGGAAAGCCTCGCGGGGGAAGCGCACCAGACCCTACCCCTGGCGGAGGAAATCATGCTGCTAAGGTTGTATTTTAAAATCGAACATGTCCGTTTCGCGGATCGCCTGGTGGTTAACTGGAGGTTGCAAGAATGCGCGCTGAATGCCCAGGTTCCACAACTTCTGCTGCAACCGCTCGCCGAAAACGCGGTCCGTCATGGAATTAGCCGCCGGCTTGAATCCGGCTGCATCGAAATAGGCGCAACCGTTGAGAATGGCCGATTAC
>JBGTRP010000851.1:0-3365 GCA_041940685.1 Acanthopleuribacteraceae bacterium | reverse complement strand
GAATACTCTATCCTATCCCTCTGCCGGCGCTGGGGTAAAGGCGGTTGCGTCCGCCACCGGGGCCCCTAGTCGGGCGTACAATACCCGCGGCTGCCCGCTGCGGCCGAATCGCCGCGTCCCTGCCCGGAACCCCGGTTTTTGCCGCAGCGATTCATCTTGTGCCACTTCCGGTGTGTCGAGACAATGGCCACCCATCCCCGGCCCCATTCGTCGAGCAATCGCGTGACTGAGCAACCCCGATCGTGGACCCACTGGCTGATTCCGCTGGCCAAGATCGCGGTGATTGCGCTGTTGTGCTGGTTCATCTACCGCGCGTTCATCGAAGGCAATGAAACGCTCGGGGCCCACACCTGGCACGTCGAGCCGATTTGGCTGGTCGTCTCCGGCGTGCTCTACCTGGTCGGGCTCTTGCCGTCGGCCATTTTCTGGCAGCGCATCCTCGTACGCACCGGACAAGAGGTGAGTGTGGGCGACGGCGTGCGCGCGTATTACATTTCGCAACTCGGCAAGTACGTGCCCGGCAAGGCCTGGGTGATCCTGGTGCGGGTCGCCATCCTGCCCGGCCACGCGCCGAGCCGCGGCGCGGTCGCGCTGGCGGCCACCTACGAGACGCTCACCACGATGGCCTCGGGCGCGCTCATGATCGGGCTCACCAGCCATGGCGGGGTGACCGCCTTGGTGATCGGCGGGTTGTATCAAAAAGCCTTTCGCGAACGGGGCCTGGCCCCCGAAAACCTGTCCCGTTCCCTGGAGGATTCGGTCACCATCGTGGAGCCGGTTTTGCCCTGGACCGTTTCCGCCATGTTCATGGCCGCCACGCTCGGAGTGCCCACGCTGTGCTACCTGCCCTGGGCCAGTTTTTGCTGGACGGGCCCCATCTTCTCACTGGCCTGGGCCGCGGCTTTCAAACGCACGGGCATGGGGCTGAAACGGTTATCCGAACCGAGGGAGGATAGAACATGAAGCAAAAGATCGGTCATGTCAGCCTCGTCGTGAGGGACTACGACGAGGCCATCGACTTTTACACCGGCAAGCTCGGCTTCAAGCTCATCGAGGATACCTGTCGCGGCGGCGGCAAGCGCTGGGTTTTGGTGGCGCCGCCAGGCGGAGGGGGCACGCAACTCCTGCTGGCCAAAGCCGTGAACCCCGAGCAGGAAAGCCGGGTGGGCAACCAAACCGGAGGCCGGGTATTCCTCTTTTTGGACACCGATGATTTCTGGCGCGACTACCGCGCCATGACCGCGCGCGGCGTGAGTTTTCTGGAGCTTCCCCGCTTGGAGCCCTATGGCGTGGTCGCGGTTTTCCAGGATCTCTACGGCAACAAGTGGGATCTGCTGGAACTGAAAAAGTAGACGGGTCCCGCGACATCGACCAGATGGGAATCCTTCGCCAGGTTGGCCGCCGGGGACTGAAAAACTCACTTAAAATCGGCCCCAATATTTCGGGATCAACGTCTTCAAGTCCAATCCCGACGCGGATAGGTGTGACTTTTTTTCCGTTGGCGTCACCGGCTTGTTTAAGAACATCGGTCGTTCTTTTTACCAAGGCTATGAATCAACCAGGAGGTAACCAACATGGCATATGAATTAGATCCCGATGCCGCTGATATTGCCCTAGATTCCCTGTCCAGCTTGCCCTTTGGCGATATTATCGGCGGACCGCTGGTGGCGGCCATCGAGGCCCAAGAGCTCGCGGCTTACACCACCGTCAATTACATTCAGGAAGTTGCCTTTAACGAAGATGAAAACGGCAACAAGGAAGTCATCAACGTGGACTTCAGTTACCAGAAGGGGGAGGAGACCTTCAACCTCATCGTGCCCCTACTGACGCTGGTCCCCATCCCCTACATCGAAATTGACGAAATGACCATTCAGTTCACCGCCAATATCGATGCCTCGGCGGAACAATCCTCATCCACCATCAGCACCACCGAGGCGACCTCGGAAACCAACGTGAAATACAGCAGCTTTTGGAGCCCGGTAAAGGCAAAGTTCAATGCAAACTTTTCCACCAAAAAGCAATCGAAGGCCGCACAAAACTCCAAATACTCGGTGGAGTACACGGTGGATGTCTTCGCCCACGCCACGGGAACGGACATGCCCTCGGGCACGCAGAAGGTGTTGCAAATTCTCACCGACAGCATATCCAGCGCCTCGGCATCGCCCGTGGCCGGCGGCATCGCCCTGGTCCTCGATCCCCAATCGATCTTCCTGGACGGCACCACCACCACGGAGGAGACCGTAGACATCCAGGTCACCCTGGCGGATTCCCAGAACCAACCCCTGGATGGCGTCACGGTAACGCTGACGGGCGCCGAGGATCCGGAAGGAGACTTTACCCTCGCCTTCGCCGATGATTCCCCCGCCACCGACAGCAGCGGAGTGGCGACCACGACGCTCACCATCACCATGGCGGACGCCAGCAACCCGGTGAGTGGAACGGTGGCGGTCACCGCCACGGCCACTATCGAGGGCGCCTCGCAGGAAACTACCCAAAGCATCCAAATCAGCGGTACGGTGTAAGGCCGTCTTCCCCTGATCACAAAACCCCGCTTTCCGAGGGGTTCGGGCATTGCCTGCGGCATGTCCGAACCCCGGAAAGACGGAGATTGGAGGCGGCATGCCGAGGCTCGAACAGGTCATCGCCGGCATTCTGGACGGTTTGAACCAGGCCGGCATCCAGGCGGATCAGAGGCTCACCCGGTTGCTTCAACATTCGCGGGACCGCGAGGACGCCATTCTGCCGATCTCCAGGATGGCTCTGGGCGCGGTCGAGTTGGAGCTTGCTTTTGCCCTTCAACATCCCGAAGAGAAAAGCGAACCCACGGCGTCCTCATTCCCGGAGGGTAGTCCGCCACTGGAGGTCATCGTATCAGCGGATGCGCTGCGGGAGTTGCCCCAGCACGCGGTTTCCCGCATTCGCTGCCAGATCCAACCCAACTCTGATGGGCTCGAATCGGCCAACCCAATGGCCATTCAGCCGGCCGAACCTACCTCGGCCGATTAGAGAATCAAGCGGGCGGTCATGTTTCCCGGCCGCAAAAGGAGCAAACCATGAGCGCGAACAATCGACCATCCGACGCTAGTGGCTTGCCCCTGTCTCAGCTCATGGGCGCGCCCCTATCCGCGCTGGTGGAGGCGGAATTCCGCGCGGTTCAGGCCACCGCCGAATACATTCAAAGGCTGGGCTTTCTGCCGCCCGAAAAGGGTGACGAGACAACCGAACCCGATCATGTCCGGTTCGGAAAACTGCGCATGATCTCCTTCCAGTACCAAAAAATCAGCGCCGACGGCAACCCCGAGGAAGTCACCTTCCAGGTCCCTCTGCTCTCGCTTTTGACCCTGCCCTACATGCAGGTCAAGGAT
>JBGTRP010000850.1:0-3375 GCA_041940685.1 Acanthopleuribacteraceae bacterium | reverse complement strand
TACGACACGCCGGTGCGCCTCCACGAATTCCGGCAGACCAAAAAACGAACCCTGGAAGCCTATGCCCACCAGGACCTGCCCTTTGAAAAGCTGGTGGAAGAGCTGCAACCAGAGCGCGATCTCAGCCGCAATCCACTTTTCCAAGTCATGTTCGTGCTGCAAAACCTACCCATTCCCACCCAAGCGCATCCGGCCGTGAAGTGGACGCCCCTGGAGCCGGACCGCGGCCTTTCCCACTTCGACCTGACCCTGGCCTGTTTCGAGCCCCCGGCGGAGGCGCCCCGCGCCAATCGCGCCATGACCGCGCTTTTCGAGTACAACACGGATCTCTTTGAACGGGAAACCATAAAGCGCATGGCCGATCATTTTCGCGCGTTACTTTTCGGCATGACGGCCAACCCGGAAAGGCCCATGCATGGGATCGATTTGATGGGCCATTCCGAACGCCGCAAGCTGCTCGTCGATTGGAACCGTACCCAATCCACTTTCAGCCTGAATGTACCGGTCCAGGAACAGGTTTCTGCCTGGGCGCGGCGGCAACCGGACTCCCTGGCCATCGACGGCCCCAAGGGTTGCCTCACCTATGGCGACCTCCTGTGTCGGGCCCAATGCCTGGCCCAGGACCTGGTCCGGCGCGGCGCCGCTCCCGAGGTTCCCGTGGCCCTTTGCATGGGCCACGGTCCGGAATCGGTAACCTGCCTGTTGGCCATTCTCTTCACCGGCGGCGCATTTCTGCCCCTGGATCCAAGACACCCCGACGAACGCCATGTGCGCACACTTTCCGAGGGGGGCATCCGCCTGTTGATTATGGATCAAAGTGATGAGCGGGACCTATCCGGCTACGAAGGCCAAAGGCTCCACTACATGGGCGGCGCGAGCCTTTTGGCCTCCCCTGATGAACAAACCCACCGCCTACCAACTATGCCAGCCACGCCCGACCAGTTGGCCTACATCATCTACACCTCCGGGTCCACGGGCAAACCCAAGGGAGTGGCCATCAGCCATGGGGCGTTGCAGAACTTGATACACTGGCATTTGGCAAGCTATCGGGTCATCTCCGACGATCGCGCCTCCCTCTCCGCAGGCCCCGCCTTCGACGCCTCGGTTTGGGAGATTTGGCCCTACCTCGCCGCCGGGGTTACGCTTCTCATTCCCGAAAGAGAAACCCTTCTGGACCCTCCACTTTTCCTGCAATGGCTCGGGACCCGCCAAATTTCACTAAGCTTTATGGCCACCCCACTCGCGGAGGCCGTGATGGCCGAGGGACCCTCGGCACAGCCGTTTCCAAGAGCCGTTCTCACGGGCGGAGATCGGCTGCAGAACCGTCCTCCTGAAGATTTTCCAGCCAAGCTGTATAACCACTACGGACCCACCGAGGCTACCGTCGTGACCACGGCCACTCAAACCAGGGGCGGCGCGATTGCCGTTCCGCCCAGTATCGGCAAGCCCATTCACAATTTCCGCGTATACATCACGGACCATCAACTGCAACCGGTTCCTGTCGGCGTCCCAGGTCAACTACTCATCGGGGGACCCGGTCTGACAAGGGGTTACTGGCGCAATCCAGCGGCAACGGCCGCGGGCCTCATCCCCGACCCCTTCTCAGCCAAACCCGGAGGCCGCCTCTACCAAAGCGGTGACCGAACCCGCTATCTGGAAGATGGCAGGATTGCCTTTCTGGGCCGTATCGATCATCAGGTGAAAATACGCGGCTTTCGCATCGAGCTTGGCGAAATCGAGGCGGTTATAAGTAAACATCCAGCGGTTCATGCCTGCATCGTTTTGCCTCGAACCAAGGGACATGGAGAACAACTCCTGGCCGCTTTCATCATTGCCCATGAAACGCCAGCGTCCGTGGATGGCCTTGTCGTGGCGTTACGCGCTTTCGCCAAACAGCGTCTGCCCGACTATATGGTGCCCGCCGCCCTGGTTCTTCTGGATACCTTTCCCCTCACCCCCAATGGCAAGGTCGACCGCGCCGCATTGAGACGCACAGTCTTGCCGACCGCGGGTAAAGGCACGGAAAACGCCGGGGACGAGCTTCTCACACCCGTGGAGCAAGTATTGGCCTCTATCTGGAAAGAGCTGTTGGGATTGGAAGCGGTTGGGATCCACCAAAGCTTCTTTGACCTCGGCGGACACTCGCTGCTGGCCACGCGAGTAGTTTCCTACATTCGGCGCGATTTGCGGGTGGATCTTCCGTTGCGGACCATGTTCGAATGCCCTACCATCGCGGCGCTCGCAACCCGGATTGAAACTGAAACCCCCGGGCGCGACCAGCTCCCCCCGCTAGAACCACACCAGGACCATGCCCACCCACCCTTGTCCTTCGCCCAGCAACGGCTGTGGTTCATCGATCGTTTCGAGCCCGGCAATCCCGCCTACAACATCAGCGGCGCCACCGAGTTGCGCGGACATTTGGACCCGGCCGTTCTCGAACGCGCATTTCTGTTCCTCGGCCAAAGGCATGAGATCCTGCGAACGACCTTCGCCACCCATCAGGGCGAGCCGGTTCAGGTCATCCACCCATCCCTTTCCCTCTCACTCAGGGTTGTCGACCTAAATGAGCTTCCCGCATTGCTTCGCCTGGATCACGCGCGGGCAATCGCACGCCGCGAAGCCCAAACCTCCTTCCATCTGGAAACCGGGCCTCTGCTTCGCTGCACCCTTCTCTCCCTCGATCCTCAACGGCATGTATTACTGCTCAACATGCACCACATCATTTCCGACGGCTGGTCCATGGGTATTTTGATTCGGGAACTGCGGCACTCGGGGAAAGCCTTGGCCGCGGGAGCCGAGCCCGAGTTGGCCGACCTTCCCATTCAATACGCGGATTTCGCTCATTGGCAAAGGCTTTGGTTGCAAGGCGAGGTCTTGAAAAACCAGCTCACTTTCTGGCGCGGCCTGCTGGGCCCAAGTCCCGAGCCGCTCGCCCTGCCCACCGACCGACCCCGGCCGTCCCGCCTTTCCCAAAGAGGCGCCCGCCTCCACTTCGAAATCGATGTCGATCTCACCCGCGCCATCCAAAGGCTCAACCGCGAGCATGGAGCGACGCCGTTTATGACCCTATTGGCCGCTTTTCAGACGCTTTTACACCGCTATTCCGGTCAACAACGCATCCTCATCGGCTCGCCCATCGCCAATCGCAACCATGCCGAGATCGAGGGACTCATCGGATTCTTCGTCAACACGCTCGTGTTGCCCGCGGATTTTTCGGGTGATCCCTGCTTTGCCCACGCGCTTGCGGGCGTACGCGACACCTCGCTCGCGGCCTTCCAGCACCAGGATCTACCCTTCGAGAAACTGGTCGAGGAGCTTCAGCCCAAACGCGACCTCAGCAGGAACCCATTGTTCCAAGTCATGTTCATCCTACAG
>JBGTRP010000849.1:0-3376 GCA_041940685.1 Acanthopleuribacteraceae bacterium | reverse complement strand
AACGTGGCGCGCATGGCTCTTCTGCTCGCGGGAATCCCCCATTCGGTTCCCGGCGAGACCGTGAACCGTCTATGCGCCTCGGGTCTGAGTGCGGTGGTCAACGCGGCCCGCGCGATCGCCCTGGGCGAGGGCGAGCTTTTTATTGCCGGCGGAGTGGAGCATATGACGCGCGCGCCCTATGCGCTTTCCAAGTCCGCCGCTCCCTTTGGGCGCGACGCCCAGATTTTTGACACCAGTATCGGATGGCGTTTCGTCAACCCCCGCATGCGGGAGGCCTTCGGAACCGACGCCATGGGCGAGACCGCGGAGAACGTCGCCGAGCGCTACCAGCTCACCCGTGCCGAGCAGGAGGCGGCCGCGCGGGCGGATGGTTTCCTGGCGGAAGAAATTGTGGCGGTGGAGGTCCCCCGGCGCAAACAACCGCCCCTGCGTTTCGACGCCGATGAATTCCTTCGCCCCGGCACCACGCTAGAAATCCTGGCGAAATTGCGGCCGGCCTTCCGCAAAAATGGTTCGGTCACCGCGGGCAATGCTTCCGGCATCAACGACGGAGCCTGCGCTCTTTTGCTGGCATCCGAGGCCGGGGTCAAGGATAGCAATCTCAAGCCCCGGGCGCGCCTGGTGGGTTCCGCCGTGGTGGGCGTTGAGCCTCGAATCATGGGTATCGGCCCCGTGGGCGCGGTGCGGCGGGTCCTGAAGCGCACCGGCCTTACCCTGGATCAAATGGACATCATCGAATTAAACGAGGCATTTGCGGCGCAAAGCCTGGCCTGCACCCGCTCGCTCGGGCTTGACGACCGCGACCCGCGCCTAAACCCGCGCGGCGGCGCAATCGCGCTGGGCCACCCATTGGGAATGTCAGGCGCGCGCCTGGTCACCACCGCGCTGCATCAATTAGAAAAAGGCCAAGGCCGGTACGCTCTTTGCACCATGTGCGTCGGGGTGGGCCAAGGCATGGCCGCCATTATCGAAAGAGTCTAACCACAATGAGGAGGGGTTCCGCATGAAGCTGCAAAGTTACGCCCAGGGACAATGGACAAAGGGCGAGGGTTCCGGGGTCGATGTATTCCACGCCGTCAATGGTGAAAAAGTCGCGGAAGTCACGAGCAAAGGTCTGGATTTCAAGGGAATGCTCGAATACGCGCGGACCGTGGGCGGTCCCAATTTGCGCAAAATGACCTTTCACGAACGGGCCCGATTGCTCAAGGCCATGGCCAAACACCTGCTCTCCAAAAAGGATGGACTCTACCAGGTCTCCGCGGCTACCGGAGCAACCAAATCCGATTCCTGGATCGATATCGAGGGCGGAATCGGGACCTTTTTCGTCTACTCCAGTAAGGGCCGCCGCGAATTTCCCGACGAGCCATTTCACGTGGAAGGCCCGGCCGAGCGTATCTCCCGCGAGGGCAGCTTTACGGGCAGACATATCTGTGTGCCGCGCGAGGGCGCCGCGCTGCATATCAACGCGTTCAACTTTCCCTGCTGGGGCATGCTGGAGAAACTCGCGCCCACCTTTTTGGCCGGCGTGCCCGCCATTGTGAAACCGGCCACGGCCAGCTCTTACCTCACCGAGGCCATGGTGCGCGAGATGATCGACTCCGGAATTCTACCCGAGGGCGCGCTGCAATTGATTTGCGGCGGCGTGGGGGATATGTTCGACCATCTGAGCGAACAGGACATGGTCACCTTTACGGGTTCGGCCCAAACGGGACGCAAGCTCAAAAGCCATCCCATCATCATGGCCAACTCGGTGCGCTTCAATATGGAGGCCGATTCGCTGAACTTTTCGATGCTGGGTCCGGATGCGGCCCCGGGCGGCGAGGAATTCAATCTGTTCGTCAAAGAGGTCGCGCGCGAGATGACCATCAAAGCCGGGCAGCGCTGTACCGCGATTCGCCGCATCATCGCGCCCAGGAACTTCTCGGACGACCTGATCGCCGCGCTCAAAAAGAGGCTGCAAGGCGTAGTGTTGGGAGATCCCGCGGTCGAGGGCGTGCGCATGGGTCCCCTGATCGGGAAAAGCCAGGTCCACGAGGTTCGGGAAAAGGTAGCCGAGCTCAAGCGCGCCGCGGATCTGGTATTGGGGGGCGATGGCTCTTTCGAGGTTCGCGGCGCCGATCCTGACAAGGGCGCTTTCTTTCCATCCACCCTCCTCTATTGCGAAAAGCCCTTTCAACACGACGAGCCCCACGATGTTGAGGCCTTTGGGCCGGTGAGCACCGTCATGCCTTATGAGACGCTGGAGGAGGCCATCGAGCTGACCAAACGCGGCCGAGGCAGCCTGGTTGGCTCGCTGTTCACCGCCGACGATCAAGTTGCGAAAGGCGTGGTCTTGGGCACCGCGGCCTACCACGGTAGGATCATGGTCATCAACCGCAACTGCGCCAAGGAAAGCACGGGCCACGGCTCACCCCTGCCCCATCTGATCCACGGCGGACCCGGACGCGCCGGCGGCGGCGAGGAGATGGGCGGCATTCGCGCGGTTTTGCACTATATGCAACGCACCGCAGTTCAGGGTTCGCCCACGACCCTCACCCGTATCTGCAATGAATTTACCCCGGGCGCGGACCAGCCGCGCGACCGCGTTCACCCCTTTCGCAAGTATTTTGAAGAGCTGGAGATCGGCGAAACCCTGCTCACCCATCGCCGCACGGTAACCGAGGCCGATGTGGTCAATTTCGGCTGCCTCAGCGGCGATCATTTTTACGCCCATATGGACGAAATCGCCGCCAAGGACAGCCTTTTTGAAAAGCGCGTGGCCCATGGGTATTTCGTCATTTCCGCGGCCGCGGGTTTATTTGTCGACCCCGCGCCCGGCCCGGTCTTGGCCAACTACGGACTGGAGGACCTGCGTTTTATTCAGCCCGTTTACATCGGCGACACCATCCGGGTTCGCCTCACCTGTAAGCAAAAGACTGTCAAAGAGCAACGGGAACCCGATGAGATCCCGCAGGGCGTGGTGGCCTGGGACGTGGAGGTTACCAACCAGGATGAAGAAGCCGTGGCCGTCTACACCATTCTGACCCTGGTGAAACGTTTGGGTTGATTTCCGCGGGCGCTTCCCAAACGGGGAGCGCTCCCCGCGCCCATTGCCGAAGCCTCTCCAGTCAAGGGGGGCTGATCGGTGCTCGTGCGCCCGTATGGAAGGCTGCCGGTGTTGAATTTCATATAGCCATGTTTCATTTCCAACAATCGCCAAATCATGGGTCCAGGATTGCTTGACCCGCTGATTTTCTGCCTAAGAGCTTGGATTTAGTTATTTTACCTATAGAATCCAGGGTCCTTGCGAAAGTTGGCACCAGACTTGTAATGACGGTTGTGGAAGCGTGGTCGGCCGGCAATCAGACAAACCTCCATCCACACATGCAAAGCGCCG
>JBGTRP010000848.1:0-3377 GCA_041940685.1 Acanthopleuribacteraceae bacterium | reverse complement strand
GTCCGGGCGCCGCTTCCGGATGAAACTGTACACCGAAAACCGGCCGGTCGCGAAGCTCGAAGCCTTCCAGCGATTGGTCAAACAGTGAAACATGGGTGAACTTGACCTTCTCTGAATCCAGAGAATCCGCGTCCACCGCGAAACCGTGGTTTTGGGCGGTGATCAGGACCCTGCCGTTGAGCTTGACCGGGTGGTTGCCGCCGTGATGGCCGAAGGGTAGCTTGTAGGTTCTGCCTCCAAGCGCGAGTGCCATGAGCTGAAAACCAAGACAAATGCCCATCACCGGGTAGGATTTCATCAGCGCGCGGATGGTGTCGCGCACGCCGGGAACCGCATCCGGGTCGCCGGGTCCATTGGAGAGCAGGATCCCGTCCGGATCGAGACCGCGGATCTCCTCCAATGGCGTATCCCAGGGTACGCGTGTCACCCGGCAGCCCCGTTGGGTCAGAGCGCGGATGGTGGCGCTTTTAATGCCCAGGTCCAGCAGGACAATATGGGTTTCTCCCTCGCCGTAGGGCTGTTTTTCCCTGGTGGAAACCTCCGGAACCAAATTGGCGCCGGTCATGGCCGGCGCGGCGTCCAAAAGCGCCCGCGCCTTTGCCGGCTCCAGGTCAGCCGGGGCAATCAGGGCGTTCTGGGGGCCTTTATCCCGAATCCGATGGGTCAACTGGCGGGTATCGACGCCGGTGATGGCGGTAATCCCCAGCCGCTCCATGAACCCTTGGAAATCCTGCAAATAACGCCGGTGCCAGGAGCCGGGGCTCATCTGGCGGAAGACCATCCCCGCGGCGCGGCCGAACTCCGATTCGGAAAGCTCGCCATGACAGCCGTAATTGCCGATTTCCGGCTGGGTGAGCAAGACGATCTGGCGATGGTAGCTGGGGTCGGTCAAAATTTCCTGGTAACCGGTCATGGAGGTATTGAAAACCAGCTCTCCCACGGTAACGGCCCCCGCGCCGGCCAGTCGGCCTCCGAGCCTGAATCCGTCTTGGAGCAGCAGGTACCCTTCCAAAACCGCCTCCGCGCGAAAGCTGTCCGAATCTCCCATGTTTCCATAAGGGTTCCAACCGCTCCCGCTCAGCGGGCAATTGTAGGGGACCAGGGAGCGAGGGACAAGCAAAAAGTGCCGCTTCCCGTCACAGATGGGCCCTTTGTCGGAAGCCTTACCTTTCGATTGGCGGGGGATCTTGCTCCATGGGGAACCAGTCCGGCTGTTGCCGCACCCGATCCAACCAACCCATGACATTCGGAAAGCGGGACAACTCGAAGCCGCCCTCCTCGGCCACATGGGTGTAGGCGAACAGGCTCAGGTCGGCCAGGGTGTATGAATCTCCCACTAGAAAATGCCGTCCGGTTAGGTGGTTCTCCAAAAAGGTCAAGCCCTGGTAGCCGGCTTCTACCTTGGTGTCGTGCAGGACTCCCAACTCCTGACGGGTTTTTCCCTGGAGATGCCGCCAATATCGGACCGTGCCCAGATTGGGCTCCAGGTGGTGCTGCTCGAAGCACAGCCATTGCCATATTTTTGCGCGCTTCCAGGAGTCGTCCGGGTACAAATGTGAGTCTTGGCCGAACCAAAAGAGAATGGCATGGCTCTCCACCAAATAGTCTCCGGACCGGAGCCGCACCAGCGGCAGACGGCCGACGGGATTGATGCGCAGCATTTCCGGGGTGCGCGATTCACCCCTGAGAATATCCAAATGCACGCGCCGGTAAGCGATTCCCAGTTGGTAGAGCAGCAGCCGGACCTTGAAACAGTTGCCCGAGAGCAGGTAATCGTAGACCAGGGGCAGGGAGTCCGTCTCTGGGTTGATGTTATGTCGCGAAACCATTTGCGCCCTCCTCACTCCAATGATGCGCCAATCGCGAATCATCGCGCCTCTTCCTCGCGCAAAAAGGGGATTGGCCGATCCCTAGTCGCCTTGGCGGTCAGATTCTTTAATTCTGTATCAAGTTTTTAGAACGCCAAGGCGACAGTTGCAAGTACCAAGATTCAAGCTGCAAGCGAGAGCAAATTAAATCCAACTTGAAGCTTGAAGCCTGGAGCTTGTTGCCTGGGGCCGCACAACCGGAAACGACAAGCCTTGATGGGCTGGGCGCCCCCGGCTGGGGCGCGGCCCCACTAGAAGTTATCGCCTTTCTATCCAGGTTGCAATTGCAAAAAACGGTTTGGTTTTACCGTCCTTGATTCGTACCTATTTGTGAAAATTCCTGCGAGTGTTTTTCACGCCGTTGGTAGAGGGTAAGCCGCTTAAAGCCATTGTTTTATAAATATATTTTTGGTTGTTTAGCGCGCTCCGCGGTTGAACTCTTTTAGTTATTTGTGAGTTTTATTCACGCCATGGCGAGAATAAATCGATGGCGCCGCTCCATTCCGGACACCATCTTGTAATTACAAGGAGAACGGTCATGATAGTAGCAAAGAATACGCGAGACAACTCCATGTTGGCCGAGTTGACGGCGCCTCGCCAGGGGTTGGGAAGCGTCCGGATTCCGCCGGGAGCCGGGCTTGCCGAGCCATCCTCGGGGCCATGGGATGGTTGGCGGCTGGTGGTGGAGGAAACTCGAACCCTCTCCCTGCTTCACGAAATCAGCCGTGAGCTCAACGCCATTCTCGACCGTTGTGTGTTGTTCGAACGCATTGCCGAGTTGGTCAAGGGTCTGATCGACTTCGACCAGTTCAATATTTATCTGTGGGATGAAGAAGCGCGCGTGCTGGTCAGCCGTTTTTCCCACCGGTTCGGAGCGCCCTCTCATGAGCGCGATCGCCTGGCCCTGGGCCAGGGCGTATGCGGCGTGGTCGCCCTGAAAAAACGCCTGCTGCGCGTACCCGATGTGCGGCTAGAGCCCCATTTCATTGACTGCCATCCGGAGGCGGGGGTCGCCTCCGAATTGGCCGCGCCGCTGCTGTACGAGAAACGCCTGATCGGCGTCATCAACCTGGAGAGCATTAGGCGTAACGCCTTTTCCCGACGCCATGAAAAAATCTTGGAAATGCTGGCTTCCACGATCGCGGTGTCTCTGGAGAACGCGCGCCTCTACGGCGAGCTTCGCAAACGAGAAGAAACCCTGCAGCGCGACCTGGAGATGGCGCGCACCGTACAACGCGGGCTGTTGCCCGACCGGCCGCCCCGGGTCGAGGGCATCGATATCGGCCGGGCTTATCGGCCGGCGCTGCATCTGGGTGGCGATTTTCTGGATTTCCTGCCCTATGACGAGACGCGTTTGGGCTTCGCGGTTGGCGATGTTTCCGGCAAATCCACGGCCGCGGCGCTTTACGGCTCCATGGCCGTGGGTATCTTGCGGGCCCGCGCGGTACAGCGCCGACTGGCACCCGTCGAGGTATTGTCCCAACTCAATTGCCATTTGACGGACCTGCA
>JBGTRP010000847.1:0-3379 GCA_041940685.1 Acanthopleuribacteraceae bacterium | reverse complement strand
GCGCGCTACACCAAAAATATGAGGCGGCGCCATGATTTCGATGAAAGCGAGGTCAAAGGGACGTACCACTACATGTCTCCCGAACAGGCAATGGGCCATGCGATCGATAGCCGTTCCGATATTTTTGCATTTGGCGTTTTGCTTTATGAGATGGTAACCGGCCGCAAACCCTTCGATCAAACATCGTTGAAGGCGCTTTTGGAGGCCATTTGTAATGAGGTTCCACCCCGCCCGTCAGACTTGCGTGCCGACCTGCCCCCGGGTTGGGATGATTTGATCCTGCGGTGTTTGGAAAAAGACCCCGCCGACCGATTTGCGGATATGGCAGAGGTCTCAAAGGAACTGGCATTGCTCGGCTCCGGAGAAAGGGTGAAGCGCCAAGCCGCCTACATCCGCGCGAGGTTTTGGGCGCCGTTGTTGTCCTTGCTGTTGGTTCTGGCCTATTGGTACTTTCCACGTCCCCTTCCTAAAGAGTCCGAGGCCGAGTACAACAAGGTTGCCGTGCTGCCTTTTGAGAATATCAGCGGCGATCCCATGTTACAGGTGTTTGCCGATGGTTTGACCGCCCATCTGACAAGCAGCCTGGCCCGGCTTCATCGGTCGCGGCCCAGTCTCTGGGTGGTTCCCTTCAACAGCGTCCGTGGATTGAGCACGCAATCGGTGACTGAGGTTTATAACCGCTATGGGGTGGACCTGGTGATCACGGGAAACATCCATTTTTTGGGATCATCTCGACGCTTGACCGTCGACCTCATCCGGGCAGACGAGGAACGTTCCCTGTTCAACGAAACCTTCAATGTAGAGCAGGAACAACTCTTTTCCATGCAGAACCGCGCATTTTCCCGCATTTTGCACTGGCTGCAATGGGAAGACGATCACCCGGCCAGTCCGGAACCCTCTTCCTCGGGAGCCTTCATGCACTATCTGCAAGGCCTTGGCTTTCTATACCGTTATGGTGAACAGGGGAATGTGAATCGGGCGATAAAAGAATTCGAGTCGGCACTTTCCATGGATGGGGATTATATTCCTGCACTTTTGGGATTGTGCCGGGCCTGGCGAAAAACGGGAATTCCCGAGCTGTTGGTCAAGGCCGAGAATGCAATTACCGAGCTTCGCGCTGGCCAAGATACTCCTGGAGCCGCCACGATCCTGGGCTGGATTCACCTGGACAAGGGTGAATACGAGGAAGCAAAACGCGTGTTCGGTGAGGCAATCGATGCGGATCACGAGGATAAATCGGCTCACTACGGTCTTGCCGATGTATATGCCCGCATGGGGCGGCCGAAAGAGGCGAGGAAGATCTACGAGCAGGTTTTGGCGGACAACCCCAACGATTGGTCGGGCTGGCACAAGCTGGCGGTGTTCTACCTGCGCCACAACTACTATCAGGAGGCGGAAGCTGTTCTGCGCCCTTTATGCGAGTCGGTCCCCAACAATGTCCTCTGTCTGCGCAGTCTTGCGAGCACGCTCTTCTACCTCGGCCGGGAGGAGGAGGCGCTCGAAGCCTACGATCGAGTCCTCGAGATTAGCCCAATCGCCTCGGGGTATAACAACAAGGGTGCGGCGCTCTTCTACTGGCAGCGGTATGGGGAAGCCTTCGAAGCCTTCGAGAAAAGTGTTGCCCTGGATGCTTCCAACCGCATCTGTTGGGCCAACTTGGGCGATTCCTACCGCTGGGGATCGGCCGATCCGTCTCGTGCGGAAGCTGCCTACGGCAAGGCCGTCGATCTGGTGATCGACCAACTGAGACGCAATCCCCACGACCTTGCCGGACGGATGAACCTCGCCTTCTACCTGGCCAAGGCCGGCCGTTATGCGGAAGCCCTTTTCGAGGTGGAACCTTTGGAAGGGGAGGTGGAGCGATCCGACTTCCTCTACCAACTCGCCACCATCTACGAACTGGCTGGGAAACGCGAGGCGGCGTTGACCTATCTGCATCGGGCCCTCTCCAAAGGTTACTCACGCCACCAGGTCTGCAATGATCCCGAATTTGGAGAATTGCGGCTGGATGACCGCTTCCTTCTTTATTGATCAGACTTTCCAGTATTCGGGAATGAGTTCTAATGCGAAATCCGGTACCGCTCCGTTCTTATGAGCTTTGGACCATACCTTCGAGAACCCGGTGGAGACCTTTTCTCACCCTGTAGAACAGGTAAGGCAGCATCTACTGGAATGTTGGTTTCCGTTGGTAGTTTTTCGAAATTTTCTTTGTTCCTCAGGACCGGGGTAAGGCGCTTGACTCCTTGCCGCTCGGACCGACATGAAAAAGGGTAGTACCGGTCTCCACCGCTTGCAGCTCCCGTACCGATTGGTTGAATCGAAGGCTAGCCAGGGTGCCTTCTCCCTTACGGCCATGAAGCCTCAGCTCCCATTGATGGCGCTTGCAAAAGTCCTCTACGATCGTTAGGCCCAGCCCGAAACTTTCGCTCCTCGTGTCGGAGGCATCACCTTCCCTGTCGGCATTGATCGGGTCGAGATCGATGCCGGGTCCGCTGTCCTCGATTCTTACCCAACCCTCGCCAATGGTCACGTTTACCTGGCCAGAAGGTGTGTATTGGTAAGCATTGCGGACCAGGTTGCCGACCGCGATCGCGATCATGGTCTCGGGCGCACTTACCTGAAATTGGCAGCGGACCTTGAGCTCAACCGCGACTTTTTTCTCCTCGAGCAGGTACAGGTTTTGATGGAGAACGTTTTCCACGATCGGGCGAATGGCCTCGCCTTTGCCGTCATCGGGAAGTGTGGACTCGCGGCCCAGGTAGAGAAAGGTTTCGATGATGTTCTCCATATCCTTGACCGCACGGTGAATCCTGCGCAGGGGAAGATCGACCGGCCTACCCCGTTCAGCCTGGCGGGCCACCAATTCGGCGGCGCCCTTGATGACCGTCGCGGGGCTGCGCAGTTCGTGGCTGGCATGACGCGTGAACCGTTGCTCGCGCTCCACAAATTGCGAAATGCGCTGCATGGCGGTTTGCAGGATATGCGCGAGCTTGCCCACTTCATCCGGATAGAACGGGCCCTCGATCGGGGGTGGCAACTCGTTGCGCGGCACATGCTCAAAGTGACGCGTCAAACGGGTGAGCGGCGCCATCGCCCTCTTGGTGATCATAAAGCCGAACCAGGCGTTGACCGCGATCATCATGGCCAAACCGAGAAAGAACAACTGAATCATGGCTGGATTTTCCAAGGGCTCGGTGGACTGGTCGTCATGAAAAAGGTACAAGTGCGGGTCGTGATTGGGAATGTCCACGATGAGGAGATGAAATTCTTTGAGCATGTATTCATGGATCCCGGGCTTGTGCGAGGTTATGACCGTGGCCAAATCCCGGGGCAGCCGCTCCCGGCCGAGGTAGCCTTTGAGCAATGCGGATTGGGGCGG
>JBGTRP010000846.1:0-3385 GCA_041940685.1 Acanthopleuribacteraceae bacterium | reverse complement strand
GACCCTGGTGATCGCCCCGGCGATCGTGGCGGTCCAGACCTGGTTGTCGGTCGGCCTTTTCATCGTCGCCCATGACGCCATGCACGGCTCCCTGGCGCCGGGACGGCCGCGGCTGAACGCCGCAGTCGGCCGGCTGACCCTGGGGCTCTATGCGGGCTTCCGCTTCGATCGGCTGAAGACGGCGCACCACGCCCACCACGCCGCGCCCGGCACGGCCGACGACCCGGATTTTCACGCCCCGGCGCCCCGCGCCTTCCTTCCCTGGTTCCTGAACTTCTTTCGCACCTATTTCGGCTGGCGCGAGATGGCGGTCCTGACCGCCCTGGTCCTGATCGCCCTCTTCGGCCTGGGGGCGCGGCCGGCCAATCTCCTGACCTTCTGGGCCGCGCCGGCCCTGCTTTCAGCGCTTCAGCTCTTCACCTTCGGCACCTGGCTGCCGCACCGCGAGGCCGGGGCGCCTTTCACCGACCGCCACCGCGCCCGCTCCACCGCGCTCAGCAGGCTCATCATCTTGTGAGTCGTTTCGTCGTATTCCTTGTCAGGCACGGAATCGGCCACGATACCCGCGCCGGCCTGAACGCGAACCATGCCATTCTCCACCACCGCGGTGCGGATGGCAATACAGGAATCCATATTGCCGGAAAAATCGAGGAACCCGATAGCCCCGCCGTAAATGTCGCGGGTTTCCGGTTCGAGTTCGTTGATCAGTTGCATGGCGCGGATCTTGGGCGCGCCGGATAGGGTTCCGGCGGGAAATACGGACATCAGCGCATCCAGGGCATGGTAGTTTTCGGCCAATTGGGCCTCCACCACGGAGACAATATGCATCACATGCGAGTAGCGCTCGATTTGCATGAACTGCGGCACTTTCACGCTGCCGGGCCTTGCGACCCTGCCCAGATCATTGCGGCCCAGGTCCACCAGCATGACATGTTCAGCAATTTCCTTGTGGTCGGCCAGCAGTTCCTTTTCCAGCAGCAGGTCCCGGGCCAGATCGTCGCCCCGCGGGCGAGTGCCCGCGATGGGCTTGGTGGTCATGCGCCCCTGCTCCAGGGTGACCAGGGACTCGGGCGAACTGCCCAGGATGGCCCGCTCCCCCTGCTTCAGATAGAACATGTAGGGGCTGGGATTGATTTGGCGCAAGGCGCGGTAGATCTCGAAGGGATCGCTCTCGAACCGGCGCCGCAGCACCCGGGAGAGCACGACCTGAAAGACATCGCCCTCAAGAATATGGCGTTTGCCCCGCTCCACGCCGCGGCAGAACTCGGTCCGCGTGAGGTTGGATGACCAGAGATCCATGTTGATGGGCAGTTCGCGCACCGGAACCATGGCATTGGCCACGCTAAAGCCGCGAATCTTTGCCAGGACTTCTTCCAACCCGCGTGCGGCGCTCCGCCGCGCCTGTTCCTCGCGCCCGCCTTCCGCGACCACATGGTGACACAAACCCGTGACCGTGTGTTTTAAATGGTCCAGGATCAGCACACAGCGGGGCAGCATCAGGTCGATCCATGGCACCTCGCTGCCCCCGTATTCGCCGATCTCTTCTACCAGCCGGATCGCCTCATAGCCGATATGGCCGACCAAACCGCCGCGCGCATTGGGAATCGATTGATCGTCGACCATGACGATTCTTTTCAGCAGCGTTTTGAGCACCTCCAAGGGTTGGGCCGTCTCGATTTCCGCCTCGATCGCGCCTCGAATCTCCAAGCGGGGAGGGCTGAAAGAAAAGTGAAGGATCGGCTCCCAGCCCACGAAACTATAACGCCCCGAGAACTGGCCATGCTCCACGCTCTCCAAAATAAAGCCCCGGCTTTTCTCCATCGCGGCCTTGAGGTATAGGGAAACGGGCGTCTCGCAGTCCATCCGGAATTGCTTGGAAACGGTTACGATTCGGGGGCTCGGCAGTTGTTGAAGGCCTTGCTTCATGGCTGTCTCCGAAGAGGCGAATCAGCGAAAAAGGGCGCCGGCGGCGGCAGGCTCACTTACGCCCTTTCCCACGGCCGCTCTTGCGCTTGGCTTGCTTTTGTTGGCTAAAATAAAAGGCGACAAGCGCACAGAGGAAGATAGGGAAACCCGCCCAATAGCGCAGGATAAACTTATCGAAGGCCGCAACCTTGGCCACGATTCGGTAACCCAGCGTATCCTCCCAGAAAATGCCGTAACTGCCCGCGAATTGAGGGCCGATCTTCACATCGTACAACTGAATCCAAACATTAAAACACTGGTACAACACGGTGAAAAGCAAGCACCAGGCGACCAGCTTAAAAAAATCGGAACGGCCGCGGTAGGGCCAGACCGCGAGCAGCGTCACCACCTCCACCATGCTGGAGTTGAGGCGGTTGACGGGAAAGGTCAGGCTGGCCTGCCGGCCATCCTCCAGGCCGAACTTGTAGACAAAGGCCGCGGTTTCGGAGTTGCCGGGTGCGAAGGAAATATCTTTGCCCAGCGTCACGACTTTCAGGCAAAGCTCGAGAAAGCGGCCCCATAGATTGAAGCCGCCAATGTACCACAGAGTCAAGAACACGGCGGCGGACAGAATGCCCCAGGTAAATAAGCGCTTGCCGATGCGGGGCAGTTGCTCGTAAAACTGGTCCCTGTTCATTTTGCCTTGGCTTCCGCTTTGGCGCGGCCCGGCACGGTGGCCTTACTGACCTGGTGGGCGCAGAAAATGAATATCCCGAGGGTGAGAATCACCAACGCATAGTTCCAGAAGGTTTCGTGGAAGAAGACAAAGGCCTCATTGGAGTATTTGGAGCCAATGATGAACAGGCTCACCAGCCGCATTTCATTGATGAAATGAAACAAAAGGAACCCGAAGCTCATCCAACCGATTTTCCTTCGCCAGGGAATTTGGATGGCGATAAAGGCCATCAGAAACACGATTGATTCGTAAACGCCATTGCAGTTGTTGCGGACTTCCATGCGGAAATTGTTGCCTTCCTCGCCCGAGATGACGACGCCATCCTGCTTGTTGGGAAAACCCAGTATATGGGTCAGGGCCTTGGAGGCTATATAACTCTCCACAACGGTAATGGGCTTGATAAGGTGGTTGGCGACAAACCTGTTATTGATCAGCATAAAGGAAATAGCGAGACCGATGGTAAAGATCAGCACGAATTTGATCTCGGGCCGGTAGTCCTGGATAAAAGATTTGATTTTAGAATTTTTTTCGGTTTGACCTATCATTGCATTTGCCTCGGTTTCTCATTCATGGATTTAATCGATACGCGTGTGAAAGGGCGCGATCGCCCAAAGATGCACATCCGGACCATCGGCTCCGGCCAGCAGGTTCTGGAGGAAACGCAGTTCCTCGGGCAACCACTTTTCCAGCCAACTCGTTTGTTGCCCCGCGCGGGTGAGCCGCCCCTGCTGAAGCATTTCCCAA
>JBGTRP010000845.1:0-3390 GCA_041940685.1 Acanthopleuribacteraceae bacterium | reverse complement strand
GGATCACTGGCGGACGCTCCCTGATGCGGCAAATTTTCCGGATCTTGGGAAGGTAGAGCGGGACCGGGCCGCCTACATCATCTATACCTCGGGCTCCAGCGGCCGGCCCAAGGGCGTGGTGGGAACCCAGGGAAATGTACACAATCGCATGACCTGGATGTGGAATCGGTTCCCCTTTGCCGAGGGCGAGCGGGCCTGCCAAAAAACCGCACTGAGCTTCATCGATTCGGTCTGGGAGCTGTTCGGACCACTGTTGCGGGGCGTGCCCGGCTGCCTGATTCCCAAAGCCTGGGCGCGGGACATCCACATGCTTACCGACACGCTCGCCACTCGCCGGGTGACCCGCGTGGTGCTGGTGCCCTCGCTGCTCGCGGCTTGGTTGGACGCGGTTCCCGACCTGGCCCGCGCTCTACCCCAGTTGCGCTTTTGGGTCACCAGCGGCGAGAGTTTGGAGCCGAATCTGCTGAAACGTTTTCGTTGCGCCCTGCCCGACGCGTCGCTGCTCAACCTCTACGGCTCTTCCGAAATCTGTGGCGACGCGACCTGGCATGAAACAAATGCGGACGACGTAGTCACCAGGGTTTCCATTGGCAAACCCATTGCCAATACGCGGGTAGCCGCCCTGGACCGTACACTGGAACCGGCGCCGATCGGCATTCCCGGCGAGTTGATGGTCGGAGGTTTGGGCCTGGCGCGGGGCTACCGGGCAATGCCCCGCGAAACCGCCATGCGTTTTCTGCCCGACCCGTTCGCCGACAGGCCGGGCGAGCGGCTTTACCGGACCGGGGACCGCGCCCGCCCTCGGGGCGATGGCGGCCTGGAATTCCTGGGCCGGGTGGATCGTCAGGTTCAGATCCGCGGGATGCGCGTGGAACCGGAAGAGATCGAGGCCGCGATGCGCGCCCATCCATCCGTTCCAAACGCGGCAGTGCTCGCGGTTGGGGACCGCCTGACCGCCTTTTTGCCGCCGGAGAGCGAGCGGGAAATCGCGCGGATCCGACAATGGTTGCGGGCCCGGTTGCCCGGGTATTTGATTCCCGACGCTTTTCAGGTCGTGGCGTCCCTGCCGTTGACGCCCAGCGGCAAGATCGACCGGCCCCGCCTGCTGGAGCATGGATCCGGAACCGGGGCGGGTCCGGGTTCGCGCGCCGAGTTCCAGCACCCCTCCACGCCGACGGAACACAAGCTGGCCGCGATCTGGACCGAGGTTTTGGGCGCGTCACGGGTAGGCCGCGCCGACCATTTCTTCGAACTTGGGGGCCATTCTCTGCTGGCCATTCAGGTTTTTTCCCGTATCCGAAACCAATTCGGCCTGGCCTTGCCCTTGGCCGCGATTTTCGAGTCGCCCAGACTCGCGGACTTGGCTCAGACCATCGACGGACCCTCCAGCCAGGCCGCGAGCGCGCTCCCCGAGCTTCGGCCCCTGCCAAGACCCTTGAATGCGGAAGGGGATGGCCCTCCGCTCTCCTTCGCCCAACAACGATTGTGGTTCCTGGACCAACTGGAAGGGCCGAGCGCCACCTACAATATGCCCACCGACCTGCATTTACATGGCGTATTGGACGTCGCCGCGCTGGAGCGGTCGATCGCCAGGATTTGCGGGCGCCATGAGGCGTTGCGCACCCGTTTCCCTTCCTCCGCGGGCCAGCCTCGCCAGGTGATCGAACCCCGGTTGCCCTTGCGCCTCGTCGTGGTGGACACGCGGGGTTTGCGAGATGGAGACAGGGTCGCGGAAAGCCTGGCGGACAGAGAGGCGGAACGGCCCTTCGATCTCGCCCAGGGCCCGCTGATTCGCATCTCTCTGATCCGCCGGGAAAAGGACCGCCACGGTCTGTTGCTGACCATGCACCACATCATCAGCGATGGCTGGTCGATCGCCATCCTGGTGCGCGAGCTGGCCGGGTTCTACTCCCGACTCACCGCCAACCACGAGCCGAATCTTCCCGAGATCGCGCTGCAATACGCGGATTTCGCCTCCTGGCAGCGGGAGTGGTTGCGCGGGGAGCGATTGGAAGCGCAAATGGAATTCTGGCGCGCGCAACTCGCGGGCGCGCCGCGGCGGCTGCGTTTCCCCACGGACCGCCCCCATCCTCCATTACAGACTTTCCACGGCGCCAGCCTCGAATTCGCCTTGGAGGAAGAATTGGCTCGAGGGATTGGGGAGCATTGCCGCCGCTCGGGGAGCACGCTTTTCATGACCCTGCTCGCCGCATTTCAGGCGCTGCTATCGCGCTACAGCGGGCAGACGGATATCCTCGCGGGCACGCCCACGGCCAACCGCGACATGCGGGAGATCGAACCCTTGATCGGCTTTTTCGCCAACACGCTGGTGTTGCGGAGCGATCTATCCGACGACCCGAGCTTCGATACCTTGGTGAGCCGCGTCAAGCAAACCGCGCTGGCCGCCTTCGCCCATCAGGATGTTCCCTTCGAACGCGTGGTGGAAGCGTTGCGGCCCGAAAGAAACCTTCAATTCAGCCCGCTTTTCCAACATATGTTCGTGCTGCAAAACGTACCCATGGAGAACCTGGCCCTTCCCGGCCTCCATTTGTTGGCGGGTGGTAGGGAACGGGTGGCCGCCAAATTCGAGCTGACCCTGACCATGCAGGAAACCGAGGCCGGGCTTTACGGGGTTTTCGCCTATAATCGCGATCTGTTCGAACCCACCACGGTGCGGCGGTTGGCGAATCACTTCCGCGAGCTGCTGATTTCGGCCGTGGGCGCCGGCGATACGCGCATTTCCCGCTTGAACCTTGTGACAAAGGCGGAACGCCATCTCCTGATGGCCGAGTGGCGCGGCCGCGACATGCCCTACCCACATGAACGCGGCATTCACGCGCTGTTTGAGGATCTCGCCGCCCAACGGCCCGATTGCGCGGCGGTCGTCGGCCCCGGTGATTCCGAGGACGAGGCCTGTCTGAGTTACTCCGAGTTGAATGCACGCGCCAATCGTCTCGCCTGGCGTTTGAAAGAGATGGGCGTTGGCCCGGAAACGCGGGTGGGCATCACCACGACGCGTTCGCTGGACATGACGATCGGGTTGTTGGCGGTGCTCAAGGCGGGCGGCGCCTATGTGCCTCTGGAAGCGGAATTCCCCGCCGCCCGGCTGGCCTTTATGATCGCGGACGCGGGTATCGGCGTGCTGTTGGCGCGGTCTGCCATGCTGGACCATCTGCCCGCGCATGAGCTCAGCTTTTTGCAGACTCTGGTGATGGACGAGGCGGAGGAAAACGCCCGAGTGCGCGAACACGATCCTCCGTCAATCCCCACTTCGAGTCACCCTGCCTATTTGCTCTACACATCGGGTTCGACCGGAAGACCCAAGGGCGTACTGGTTCCCCATCGAGCCGTGGTTCGGCTCTTGTTCGGTGTGAACTATGCGCTTCTGGA
>JBGTRP010000844.1:0-3396 GCA_041940685.1 Acanthopleuribacteraceae bacterium | reverse complement strand
CCCCTTCGGCAATCCAGGCTCGCGGCTCTATCGATCCGGCGATCTGGCCAGGCTCATGCCTTCGGGTGAGGTCCAATATTTGGGCCGCCTCGATCATCAGGTCAAACTGCGGGGTTACCGCATTGAATTGGCGGAAATCGAAGCAGCGTTATCCGATCATCCTGAAGTGGAGCGGGCCGTAGCGCTGTTGCGGGAAGATCGACCGGGCCAGCCCCAACTGACCGCCTACATTGCGGGAAGGCCGGAAGCGGATCCCGATGGAAATCGGATGCGGGAGTTTCTCGCGGCAAGCTTGCCAAGCTACATGATCCCCAACGCATTTCTATGGCTGGATGAATTCCCCCTGACCGAAAACGGAAAGGTGGACCGCGCCGCGCTGCCGGCCCCCCGGCAAGAACGGGAATCCTCCAAACCGCCCACCGCGCCGATGAGCCCCACGGAATCGGCCTTGTTGCCTATCTGGAAGGAGATTTTGGAGTTGGAGCATATTGGGGTTCACGATGATTTTTTCACGCTGGGGGGACATTCTCTATCCGCGACCCGGCTGGTGAGCCTGGTGAGCGAGCGCCTGGCCCAAGAGATCCCGCTGCGGTCCTTTTTCGAGGCGCCTACCATTGCCCAAAGCGCGGCCTATCTCGACAACAACCTCGCCATGGAGCCTCGGAACGCGCCCTCCCCGATTCCTGCTTCGCCTCGCACGTCCAGGCAAGAAAATCTTTCCGGCGCAAGGGTTGCGGGCTGGCGTTTCCCCTTGTCCTTCGCCCAGGAACGCTTATGGGTCCTTGCGCGGGTTTCCGGTAACGGCCCGGCGTTGAATATCGCTGTCGCGGCCCGGCTGAAGGGAAGGCTCTCCACCGCGCTGTTCGAAAGAAGTCTCCGCCTGTTGGTTAGGCGCCATGAAAGCCTGCGCACCGCCTTTGCGGAATTCGAAGACGGAGCCGGGCAATGGATTGCTGAAGCCCTTGACGTTTCCCTGACTCAAATGGACGCCACGCGCCTGGCGTCCGCGCAGCGCGAACAATGGATCGCGGATCGAGTTCGCCGCGACGCACAGCGTTCCTTTGATTTAACCCGCGCACCCTTGTTTCGCGCTCGGCTCTATAAGCTATCCGCCCAGGACCATGTGCTGTTCCTATGCATGCACCACCTCGTTTCCGATGGGCATTCCATGGATGTCCTGACCGCGGAGTTGGGCGCTTTTTACCAAGGCCTGGTCCTCGGGACGGATCATGGACTGCCTGACCTTTCCGTGCAATACGCGGACTTCGCCCTTTGGCAACGAGAGCGGCTCGATCGCGCGCGGATCGGGAAACTTCTCCGTTATTGGAAGGGAGCCTTGCATGGCGCCGACCCGGAAACTTTGCCTCCGGACAAACCTCGCGGCGAGGATGGCCCCCATCCAGGCGCAACCCTGCATTCAGCCATCGCCGGAACCGATCTTGAGTCCTTCCGCAAACTGCTCCGGCGAGAACGGCTCACCCCCTTCATCCTTCTGGTCGCGGCTTTCAACGCGGTTTTCGCCCGCCGGACAGATCGGCGGGACATCGTGCTGGGAATCGATCACGCCAACCGAAACCACCCTCAAATCGACCGCTTGATCGGGTTCTTTACCAACACGCTTATTCTTCGCACCTCGGTAGAGGGAAACCCCCCATTCAAAACCCTACTCTTGCGAACGCGCGAGGTATGCCTGGATGCTTTCGCCCACCAGGATCTCCCATTTGACAAATTGGTGGGGGCCCTGCGGCCTGGACGCGCGCTCGCCCACAATCCCCTAGCCTGGGTTCAGCTCTCCTTCCGCAAACAGACCACCAACCCACCCCGGCTTCCGGGCCTGAGCCTGGAGCCGTTCGCGGTCGATACGGAAACCGCCAAACGCGATCTTACCGTCTACATCACGGACGCTCCGGATCGCATATCCCTTGCATGGAACTACGACGCGTCCCTGTTCCTGGAAACCACGGTTCAAGATCTGGGCCTCCAGTTTCATCGCCTGTTACGCCAAATTGGAGAAGGAGCCAATCCCCGACTCGACCAACTCCTTGAGGACCCACTTCGCGAACGGAAACAGCGAATGATGGACAAGAAACAGCGCAAAGCATCCAAATTCAGCAGCTTTCAAAAAAAGCAATGGCAAACCGTCAGCCTGCAACGGCGGGAAGTGGTTACCATTGGCCATTTACAGGGGGACAAGCGGGGACCCCTCGCCATTCGGCCCGTCGACCCCGACCTCCAACCGCTGGAGTGGCCGCGGGGAAACAGAGCTCTGATAGAAGAAAAGCTGATGCTCCAAGGGGCTATTCTCTTCCGCGATTTCGGCATTGGGGACGCCAAAGGGTTTGAAGGCCTCGCGGAAGGCCTTTGTGACTCGCTGTTCGGCAATTACGGCGATTTGCCCAGGGCGGGTGTGGATGGCAATGTGTACGCTTCAACGCCTTACCCCCCCGACAAAACGATCCTCTTCCACTCCGAAAGCTCACACCTGGCCTCTTGGCCCGGCAAAATCTGGTTTTACTGCGAAACGCCCTGCGAAACCGGCGGAGAAACGCCCTTTGTGGATAACCGAAAGGTTTATCAAGAGCTCGACCCCTCAATTCGAAAACTATTTGAAACACACGGACTGCAATATGTTCGTCATTTCATTCCCGGGGTCGACGTGAGCTGGCAAAAGTTTTTCCAAACCGAAAACCCAAACCGGGTGGAACAGTTTTGCCGTCAACATGCAACCGAATGGGAGTGGACCGCCGAGGGTGGCCTCATCACCCGTCAACGCCGCCCGGCCGTTGCCGAACATCCTCGAAGCGGGGAAAAGGTCTTCTTTAACCAAATTCAATTACATCACCCCGCCTGTCTCGACCCCGAGGTGCGGGACCCTCTCCTGCAACTATACGGCCGGGAAAAATTACCGCGCAATGTCTATTTTGGTAACGGCTCCATGATCGAGGACCAAATCATTGAGGAAATCGTGGCGCTCTATCAAAGTCTGGCGGTTCAATTCACCTGGCGGCGCGGAGATGTGCTCATGCTGGACAACATGTTGGCCTCCCACGCCCGCAGACCCTTTACCGGAAACCGTCGCATCGTGGTCTGTATGGGAGATATGCATGGTAAGCGCGAGGCGGGTGACGCACACGCGGACCAAAGAAAATTAACTCATTCGCCTTAAATCACCAATTCTCTATATTTTCTCACTATGTTTATGAATTTGTTAAAATATTTTTAATATTGAAAATTTATATCTTCATTTTCATTTTTTAAATATTTTTAATTAAATTTTGATTAAAACACATATTGGAATAATAAATAATGTTGACGTTATCTCACTTTAATATTAAAATTTGCTTCTTAAACAAGATGGCGAATCTTATTGATAAACTGACGCCTAATCGAACACGG
>JBGTRP010000843.1:0-3421 GCA_041940685.1 Acanthopleuribacteraceae bacterium | reverse complement strand
TGCAAGCGCTGCTGGCTTGCCACGATGATGTTCCGAGTGATGTTGCCAAAAAAATAACCGAAACGATTTTTAACTCCCGCCATGCGCTGATTCAAGCACACATCGCCGCCATCCAAATTTTCAAAAAGCCTTGCTCAAGGCCGTGCCGGTCCGCCTTTTCGGGCGCGCGGTGGCCGGTCATATTGAGACCATCGCGGTTGAAGGCGACATGGTCCGCATCAAGATTCCCGATGCTATGTGGCGCGCCGAGCTGACCAAACACAAGGGGCTCCTTCTGGAAAAAATTCGCGAATATCATGTGGGCATCAACTCACTGGAAATCTTGCCATAGCCGACTCTCGCCTCAACTCCCGACTCGACCGCCGCCAGGGCCCAATTAGGCCGCGGTCGATCGTCATCCGGCCCCCTTCTGCCGGGCGAATATTTCGCGGCCGTCAGGCCCGGGAATCCAACGGAAAGACTAAAGACCCCAAAAGGAAACGGCGCAAGGGGGAATTACGGTAAAATAACCCCGAAAGGAGATTCAAAAACGGTAGCAAATACTTTATTGACTCAAGAATTTGAGAATTTATAAATCTTAGCTATTGACATTTGGCTTTCAAATCACTATCTTTGGAACAGCAATTTCCTTGCAAATACCTAGTAATACCTAGGATGGCAACGTTCGAACTAGTAGGACGCGGTAGGACATCAATGACAAAATCTGATCTGATCGAAGCGGTTGCCCGCTCATGTGAAGTAAGTAAAAAAAATGCCGAGTTGGTTGTCAACACCTTTCTTGAAAGCATCATCGAGTCCCTTAATCGGGAGGAAGGCGTGGAGCTGAGGGGATTCGGAAGTTTCCGAATCAGGGACAGAGGCGCCCGCATCGGGCGCAACCCGCGCACCGGTGACAGTGTAAAGGTGAAGGCGAAAAAGGTTCCCTATTTTAAGGTTGGCAAACACCTCAAAGAAGTCGTGAACGAGGCATAGCCGTTCGGGGTAAGGCGCCGGGGGGAGCCAACCCGGGGTATTGGTCTCCGTGGAAATCGTGCCGAAGCCTTTCGACTGCCAATTGGGGGAAAGGGTGCTCGCTTGATTCGTTTGGCCAGCCCGCCGCCCCGCCCACCTGGTAGGGACCGGCATGATGGGCTAACGAACGATAGGCGGTGGAGATTGAGGTTTGCCGGGGCGCATTGATAGCCGTCCCAACCGGCCCGCCGCAAGCGTCTCAGCTCGCAAGTTCACGCTGCCCGGAAGAGTCTCCATTCACACTGGCGAGAATCCTTGGGAAAGACTTACCCGGCCGGGAGCCGCCCGAATGACTCCAAAGGTTTATTGTTTTACGGGGAACTTTTGTTCCGCGTTACCCCACTCGCTTATGGCCTGGATGACGAGCGCCCCACTTTTCCGGGGTTTGGCCGGCATCTCGACTTGAAGGGAGAGCTCGCCACCGGAATCGGTATTGCCTTGGGCCATGACCTCAACGGGCTGGCCTGGGTTCAACAGTTTTAGGCGAATCTCGGCGCCTTGGATAGGCTCGCCGGATATCAGTTTTTTGGTTTCGAAACGCAACTCTGCCGTGCCAGCGCGAAGGAGTGCGGACACGCCATGCACGAGTAGTTTGAGATTGTCGCCTGGCTCTTCGCATTCCAAATATTCCTTGATTACCTCGTCCAGGGTGCGGTCGGAAATCAGGCCCTCCTCAAAGGGAACCGATTCATCGTATTTGCCGATTTTAATGGTGCGGATCACGCGCTTGTGCTGGCGCTCCAGAAGCTCCATGATCTCGTCCTCGGACAAGCTGGTTTTGCTCGTTTCGTATGAGGTCCGACAGGTATCGAGAATTTCACCGCCCACGTAAACCAGGGTTTCAATCTTGGGGTTTTTTCGTCCCTTGTCCTCGGTTTGCACATGGTAAACTCTGGAGTTGTGTTTTACATCCGTATTGAAACCCGTGATCATAGTCTACCCGTCTCATCTTGATATCAAATTAGAAGCCGTCCGTGTCCCCATATGTTAAAACAAAAGACCCCAACACGAAACATAGAATTAAGAATTGCATACGTGGGCACACATTTTTCCGGATGGCAAATCCAGCCGGACCGCCGTACGGTACAGGGAGTGCTGAACCGAGCCTTGCGCGCGCTATTGCGCGTGGAAGAGGTTCGGACCATTGCCTCCAGCCGCACGGACGCGGGAGTTCACGCGCATGATCAACGGGTCAGCTTCCGAGTGGAAAAGCCGATCCCGATTGGAAGTTTAAAGCGCGCGCTCAATCACAAACTACCCCACGACTTGCGCGTCCTGGAGGCGAAAGAGCGCGAGCCATCATTTTCCGCCCGGTACAATGCGCGGGGCAAACATTACGCCTATTATATTTACAACGCGGAATCGTTCTCGCCTCTCATCGCGCCCTATGTGTGGAAGTTCGGTCGGTCATTGGACGCGGCGCGCATGAACGCGGGCGCAAAGTCTTGGATCGGCACGCGCTGTTTCAAATCCTTTCAATCACATAAGGATGCGCGCGCGGAAAGCGAATCCACGATTTTCGCCTGCGAGGTCTATCGGCTGGAGAACCTGGTCGTATTCGAAATTCTGGGCCAACACTTTCTCTATCACATGGTGCGCAACATGCTCGCATCCCTGGTCAAGCTGGGTACGGGCGAATGGTCGTTGGCGGAGTTCGAGGAGCGCTCCCTTTCCGGTAAGCGGGTGCGTCAATGGATTACGGCCCCCGCCAGGGGTCTTCACCTTTTCGAGGTCTTTTTCGAAACGGGACCCTTTGGGCTATCGGCAAAGAGCGGGCGTATGGCCCAAAGCCTTTGCCAACTCAACGCGGGCCTCGATGAAGACCGGCCCGCGTCTCGTGAGGCAGGCGGTGAGGGAAGCCCCTCGCCGCCCGGCGCTCTCGGCGCATGGGTCAGGAAAGGTCCAGGGACTTTTTAAGAAAATTGGTCCGCCTCTCGGCATTGACGTTGGGGTCCTTGGTTTCCAGATAACGGCGCGCGAGCGTCTTGGCCTCTGCCTTCTGGGCGCGCGTGGCCCAAGCCGCGGCCAGGAAGCTGAGCGAGGGGTCTCGCGTCTTCTCGGCCAGGGCCACCAACTCGTCGAAAGCCCGCGCATCCTTACGGTCCATGGCCTGGCGAAACTCCAGGTACCGAGGCTCCAAACGAAGACCATGCTCTTTCTTGAGCAGGTCGATATAAGCGTCCCGATTGGTATTGAAAAGGTGAATAATATTTTTAGTCGCGGCATCGGCATCGATGGAGCGCAACCAGTTCAGGTAGGAGGGTTCCTTGCGGGCCACGTCCGAAAGCGCCCAGCCGCGGTATTTGCCGCGAGCAAAAGCGGGCTCGCATTGATTGGCGGTCCATACCAGCCAATCACTACCGCCGATGGGAACCTTGTCAGGTTCCGCGAAAAGCGACAAAGCCTCCAG
>JBGTRP010000842.1:0-3422 GCA_041940685.1 Acanthopleuribacteraceae bacterium | reverse complement strand
GTCTGGAAAAGACGATCGAACTTTTCCGCGAGCGGATGCTGCCCGCCAGCGTGAAAACCTGGCATCCGATGTTTTTCAACCAAATGTTCGCCGGCGCCTCATTTCCCGCGGTGGTGGGAGAAATGGCCGGAGCTTTGATGAACCCAACCCTGGCAACCTGGGAAATGTCTCCGGCCGCAACCCTCATCGAGCGCAATGCCGCGGAGTGGATGGCGCGCATTTTAGGCATGAAACCCGGCAGCTCCGGCATCTTTTTACCCGGAGGCAGCCTGGGGAACCTATTTGCGCTGATGGTGGCCCGCAATCAAAGGCTCGGTCCGGATGTGGTCTCCCGCGGCATGTTGAATGTGGAGCCGAAGCCAGCCATTTTGTGTTCGGAAGCCAGTCACTATTCCATCGCCAACGCCGCCAATCTGCTTGGGATCGGGACGGATCAGGTTCTCAAGATCAAGACCAACGGACGCGGCGAGATTCTCATGGACGATCTGTACGCGAAAATAATGGAATGTCGGCAGTACGGCCCACGCCCCTTCGCCATGGTTGCGACCATGGGCGTTACCGTCACCGGCGGCTTCGATCCGCTCAGCGAAATTGTGCCCCTCTGCAAGGAGAACGACATTCATATCCACGTGGATGCGGCCTTTGGAGGCGGTTACGCCTTAACCAAAAATCCGGAAAATCGATTCGAGGGCATCGAGGAAGCGGATTCAGTGGTCTGGGACGCCCACAAATGGCTGCACGCGCCGCTCACCTGTACCGCGCTCTTGGTTCCCGACCCCATGGTCCTAAAGGAAACCTTCTGCTCCAACGCCGATTATCTGTTCCACCCTCAGGACGAGGACCTCATGCCGGCCGACGATCTGGGCCACTACACACCGCTGTGCGGCAAACGATTTGACGCCCTACGCCTTTGGTTCCTGTTCAAGGCCTTCGGGGAAGACCACTTCCGCAACACCGCGGAAGACCGCATGCGGCTGACGCGCGATGTGGTAAGACTCTTTCAGGAATGGCCGAATTTCCAACTCAGCTACGATCCGGTGAGTCCCATTGTCTGCTTCCGCTTTTTGCCCGAGGAGATCGAGGCTACCGGGCAGGGTTTCCAGGACAGGCTGCATCGTTGGGTGAGGGAGGAATGCAAACGCCGCAACATTGCCTTTCTGAACATCACCAAGCTGAAGGGAGGCGATCATTTCCGCATGATTCTCGTCAACCCTCTCACCAGGTTGGAACATGTGCGCGGCCTACTGGAAACCCTCCAATCCCTGGCTCATGAGTTCATGGAGCGGCATTCGGAATTGAGTCATCCTACCCGATGAGGTCCTCTCCCCCCGATTCAGGACGCTTCGGAAGTTATGGGCTATAATGAGCGCACGGGCCGTCCAAACCGATCACCGCACCGCGCCATTCGGAGCTTCAAATCCGATTGCACGGCGCAATCTCTCCGTCTTCGGCCCCATTTCAGCAACGGGCGCCAGCCGGGCCCGCCGAATCCAGGAAGCGCTGACAACCATAAAACGATTGAGGTAAAAGCAACATGCAAAATCATCGCCCCAAAGGTCCAAGCATTGAAAACATCTCCAAAAGAACCGTCATCATCATCGTGGTCGTCATCGCGGTATTGTTGCTCGGGAGAAAAGCCGTAAAAACCGTTCCCGCCGGGCACGTGGGCGTGGTGACCCTATTCGGCAAGGTCAGCTCAAAGGTATACAACGAGGGGTTTCACATCGCCAACCCGCTCTACAATTGGATTCTTTATGATGCCCGGGAAAAATCCCACTTCGAAGAAGCCTTTGTCCCTACCCAAGACCAACTCCAGACCAAGGTCGATGTCAGCATTCAATACCGCATCATCAAGGAACAGGCCCCGGTCATCCTCAAGGAAACCGGGTTAACCTCCGACGCCATCAATGTCCACCTGGTTCCCAAATTGCGCTCCGTCATTCGCGAACAAGGCAAGTCCATCAAACGGGCCGAGGATTTCTTCCTCGACACCACCCAGGAAACCCTTCAGGGCACCCTGCAGGAAGAACTTGCCAGCTACCTGAAACCCAAGGGTATCCAGGTTCTCGCGGTGCTCATTCGCGATATCACCCTGCCGCCCTTCATTACCAAGGCGATCGAGGCAAAAAAAGAGCGCGAGCAAGCGGTGGAACGTCAGAAAGCAGAGCTCGAACGGTTCCGCACCGAACAGGAACAGAAGATCGCCGAGGCCGTGGCCCGGAGAAAAGCAGCCGAGGAAACCGCGGCCCAACTCAAGGTATTGGCGGACGCCAAGGCTTATGAAATCCAAAAGGTCAACGAGGCTATAGGTCAGAATCCCAATTATCTGAAACTACAGGGAATGGAAGCGCTCAAAGAAATGTCCAAGGACCCGGCCGCCAAGATCTATTTCTTGAACGGCGATAGTCCCAATCCCCTTCCCCTGATGCATCTGGGCGATAAAAATTAACTCAGCGGAAAAGGGCCCGCCTCGCTGAAGCGCGGCGGCGCGGGTCCGGCCTTTCCGTGATTTTGCAGGCTTTACTGATGTATTCGGTTCGAGCTGCCGGCAACCGCCGCACCGCGGGCCGCTAGAGCCGGCTGGCCAGTTCGATATCGAGGGCCTGCCACCCACCCTCCTGGCGATGGGACTTGCCCAGCTCAAATTCAAAAATGTAATCCCTGCTGGGCAGCGCCGAGAGCGGGATCGAATCGGCCAGGTTGGAGTCGTGGAAATACACGGTCTTGAATGGTGAATCCGGATGCCGGGTATCGGTCAACCAAAGACCGGGTCCGATCTTGTCCAGGAACCGCATAAAACCGAATCCCTGCTCCCGATTGTACCAATAGCAACTGCCGCGAACTCTGGACCCCAAATTGCCCCATGTGGGGCCGCCCGAGCGAGAGGAGTCGTTTTTCGTGGGGATCAGGTTGGGGATCAGGTAGCCCGACATGAACAGATCGACCTCGTATCGCAGCTCCGCGGAAACATTGTCCAATGCGACTACCTCCACCCGGCAGCCCTTGTTCTGCAGCGCGGTAACCACCTGGATGAAGTCGCCGTCGCCCGTGGCGATCAGCACCCGGTCCAGATTCTCCGACTGCAGCAAGGCATCCACGCCGAGATCTAAATCCGCGTTGGCCTTACCGAATCGGTTACCCGTATCGTCCTCGTACCATTTGACTATTTTTTTGATTACCTTGAAGCCGTAATCACGCAGAGTCGAATAAAACTTGTTCACGCCATCCCGATATTCCTCGTCTTGGCCGGCGCGCTCCACATCGTAACTTACATAGGCGTTCAACCTGAGGATCTCCGCACTGTCTCTGCCGGCAAACTCCCGCAGCACGTCATAGCGCATCCCGTACCCGCCGTTCCTAGCGATGTTTTCCACGTCGACGTAGACCCCGACTTTGTTGCTCATAGGACCCGTCCCTATACT
>JBGTRP010000841.1:0-3430 GCA_041940685.1 Acanthopleuribacteraceae bacterium | reverse complement strand
GGGGCTGGGCGTTTTGCTCGAACTGCATATGAAAAACAACCCCGATCTGCCCGCCTGGTGGTTATTGGAGGACCTGCCCTGGGATCCTCAAGAGGGCAATACCTGGTACGAGGGCCACCTCAGCTTGCAGTTTTGATACAACCTCCCGGTTTTTAAAAAGGCTTTGGGTTTGGTCATCGTGGCGCGGGTGTTCGTGTGAGCCGCCTCCAAGGCCGGACCCGCGATGGGATGTTTCTCAAATCGTTTTTTCAACCCACTTGAGCTTGGGCGGGCTTTGAATTGATGGCATAATAGTCCGGTTTTGTGAAACTTTTCGGACGGGATGTGCCATGATCAAAACAGATTGGACTCAAGCGGAAATCGCCGAAATCTACGACTTGCCCCTACTGGAACTCGTACACCGCGCGCAGGTGGTGCATCGCGAGCATCACGATCCGCTCAAGGTGCAGAAATGCACCCTGCTCTCCATCAAGACCGGAGGCTGCCCCGAGGACTGCGCCTACTGTCCTCAGGCCGCCCGTTACCAGACGGGGGTCTCTTCCGAAAAACTGATGTCCTACGAGGACGTGATGGACAAGGCGCGCGAGGCGCGAGATTCCGGGTCCAGCCGTTTCTGCATGGGCGCGGCCTGGCGCGAGGTGAAAGACGGCCGCCAGTTCGACGAGGTTCTCGAAATGGTAAAGGGCGTCAACGGCCTCGGCTTACAGGTCTGTTGTACGCTCGGCATGCTCACGGAATCCCAGGCCGAGCGCCTCAAACAGGCCGGCCTGCACGCCTACAACCACAATATCGATACCTCCGAATCCTATTATGAAGAGGTGATCCAAACGCGTGAATTCGGGGACCGTATCCAGACCCTCGGCCATGTGCGCAAGGCCGGCATTACCGTTTGTACCGGCGGTATCATCGGCTTGGGCGAAACCCGCGAGGATCGCCTTGCTTTTCTGCAACGCCTGGCGAACTTCGATCCCCACCCGGAAAGCGTACCCATCAATGCCTTGGTCGCGGTGCCCGGAACCCCGTTGGAGAGCCAGCCGCCTATCGAACCACTGCTGTTGGTGCGGGTCATCGCCACGGCCCGTATCTTGATGCCAAAATCCATGGTGCGCCTGAGCGCGGGTCGGTTGAATTTGAGCCTGGAAGCGCAAATGCTCTGCTTTATGGCCGGCGCCAACTCTATTTTCTCCGGCGACAAGCTATTGACCACGCCCAACCCGAAGGTAAGCGGCGATGACGCCATGTTCGAGGAACTCGGTATCGAGGCTCTCACCGTGAGTTGATGGGGAAAGGCCGCATTCGCGGCCGACCGGCTCTCAGGGAGCAGGACCTGGAAGGATTGCGGCCCGCATGGAAAAGCTGACCGGAATGAGTTCGCGGCTGGAAACGTCTCTTTTGGCGCGCCTTCAGCGGATACGGGAGCGGGATCGCTTTCGGGAATTGCGGTCCCGCGGCGGAATCGACCTTTCTTCCAATGATTATTTGGGATTGACGGACCACCCCCGTATCCGTGAGGCCGTGGCGCGCGCCCTCGCGGAAGGGTTGCCGTTGGGAGCCGGCGGCTCCCGGCTGTTGCGGGGCAACACGCCCTGGCATGAGGAAATGGAGCGGGATCTCGCAACATTCAAGGGGACCGAGGCCAGCCTGATCTTCAATTCGGGCTACGACGCCAACGTGGGCGTGATCGCCACTCTTTGCGGCGCGGGCGATATGATTTATGCGGATGCCCTCGTACACGCCAGCATGATCGACGGCATCCGAGCCTCCAAGGCCCAGCGCCAGGTTTTCGATCACAACGACATGGACCACCTGGGCGCCCTGTTGGCGGAAGGGAGCGGGTTTCGCGAGCGTTTTATTTTGGTGGAGAGCCTCTACAGCATGGATGGCGACCGCGCTCCCCTGCAAACGCTCGTCCAGCTCGCCCGCCGCTATGACGCGCATCTCATCGTGGATGAGGCCCACGCCACCGGCGTGTTCGGCGAACGGGGAGCGGGACTTCTGGAAGAAGCGGGTTGTTGCGATGCGCCGTTGATCGCCCTGCACACCTGCGGCAAAGCCTGGGGCGGATTCGGCGCGTTTATCGCCTGCTCTCAAGTGGTCAAAGATTACCTTGTCAACCATTGCCGCCGTTTGATTTTCACCACCGCGTTGCCACCCTTGTTATTGGTCCATTGGCGGGCGGTTTTGGAGCTGATGCAATCCGAGCCCTGGCGCCGAAGCCTGGTTTTGGAGCGAGCCTCCCAACTGCGCTCGGGCCTGCGGGACCTGGTGGATTTGGGCGCTTCCGACAGCCAGATCGTACCCGTAATCCTGGGGGAGGAGCGCCTGGCCCTTGCGGTCGCTGGAGAATTACAGGCCGAGGGTTTCGATATTCGGGCGATTCGGCCGCCGAGCGTGCCCAAGGGCAGTTCCCGATTGCGGATCGCGGTGAACGCGCGTTTGCGTGAGCCGGACCTCAACCGCCTGATCGCCTTTTTTCAAGATCGCTTTGGTTCGGCTTCGCCTGCCGGGCCGGATAGGAGTCGAAGTTGAGTGACCATTCCCCTTCACCCGAGGCCCTGATCGCCGGGGCCGGCGGCGTGTTTGTTTCAGGAACCGATACCGAAATCGGCAAAACCCTGTTGGCCGGAATCCTGACCAAGGCCTGGAACGCGTCTTACTGGAAGCCCGTTCAATCCGGCATGGAAGAGCGTACGGATAGCCAGTGGGTGGCCCAATGGGTTGGCGCGGAACATGTCTTACCGGAAGGTTACCTTTTGCAACGGCCTCTCTCGCCCAACCAGTCCGCGGCCAAGGAGGGCAGGAGCCTGGACCTGGACCGTCTTGAATTGCCACGAAAACCCCGGCCGCTGGTGGTGGAGGGCGCCGGGGGGTTGCTGGTTCCCCTGAACCGGAACGCGCTCATGATCGACCTCATCCAGCGCACGGGATTACCGGTCATCCTCGCCGCCCGAGCTTCGCTGGGCACCATTAACCACAGCCTGCTCAGCATCGAGGCCCTGCGCGAGCGCGGCATTGCCCTGGCCGGTGTGGTTCTGATCGGCGATCCGCATCCCGACAACGCCGCCGATATCCAGCATTTCGGCAAGTTGGGCGCAGGCCGCCTGGGAGCGCTGCCCTGGCTATCATCCATTCGAGGGGAAGATTTCGAGCTTTTGTACCGCCGCCACCTGAGCTTTTTAGGCATGCCTTTCCACGCCCAGGAAGGTTGAATTCCGGGCGGGCGAGGCGGCGATGCAACGCCGCCCCGTTCCCTGGGTTTATTTGGGCGGTGCGCCCTTTAGCTCGAGCTTGGTCGGATGCGTCTGCATCGCTTTTTTGCCTAGCGGTTTGGCCGCGCCCTGCAGGGCCTTGTGCTTTTGCACTTTTTCGTGATAGCTCATGCCGCCCCGGGCAAGGAGCACCTGGTTTTGCGCGCGTTTGCTGCCCTCCA
>JBGTRP010000840.1:0-3431 GCA_041940685.1 Acanthopleuribacteraceae bacterium | reverse complement strand
ATTGGGGTCCACAATAATCCGGCCTTCCCGCGGCCGAAAGGCAGGGCCGATGGTTTTCCAGGCGGTAATCCACGTAATTGGCCACGAACAAATCCAACAGGCCGTCCGCGTCGATATCCACGAAAGACGCGCTGGTGGACCAACGCGGGTCATCCACCCCGACAGCCTCGGTTACATCCTCGAAATGGATCGATCCCTCCGCGCCCCGATTGCGCCACAGTTGGTTGGAACCGAAAAAAGTCAAATAAAGGTCGACCCATCCGTCATTGTCGAAGTCGCCGGCCGCAACGCCCATCCCATAGCCCGGGGTTTTCAATCCGCTTTCCTCGGTAATATCGGTAAACTTGAGGTTTGCCGCCCCGGCTTTCGAGGCGCCGCCCATGAATTCCGTATCGTTGCGGAACAGACGCCCGCCAATCGCGCCCTCGGGAACCCCGTTGGAATCATCCGCATGCGACGAGTCTCCGGCAGGAATCAAGGGCCCGCCCTGAACGAGGTAGATATCTAAATCACCGTCGTTATCTACATCGAACAAGGCCACCCCGGCGCCGACCGGCTCTACAAAATAATACTCGCCCCGCATGCCGTTCCAATGATTGAAATGAAGGCCACTCTCCAGCGTGGCCTCTACGAACAAAACCTCTCCCCGCGTGTTTGGGGCCCTCGCAACGGTGGCCTCCCGTTCTCCCTGACAGGTGGAAAGCAGGAGAGCGATCAAGGCCGGAAAACACGCGCCGCGAGGATGAAAAACGCCGCTCATGGTGTGCTCGGGCCGGAAACGGGTGTTTCGATGAGGGTCTCGAAGCGCTCCCAGGCCCGCCCGCAGGGCTTACCGGCTTGGTAGAGAACAAGGCGTCGTCTCGCTACGCCAGCCGGTTTGCGAAACCCGTTCTCTACCAAGGTCTCCACGGCCTCCCGTTGCCAAGCAGAGGCGCGCTCAAACTCTCCTCCCGCCGCCGCGACCATGGCCGCGGTTTCGGCATAAAAAACATCCCGCGCCCCGCTATCTCCCGAAAGCCAGTTTTCCGCCTCCGAACGATCCCCCGAATTTCGAGGGGCCACGGCGCAAAGCCGAATCCTCAAAAACCGCAGCATGCGATCATCCGGCAACATCTTTAAGTCGTCCTCCAGCACGGCCCTCGCGCGCGGAACTTTGTCGAGTGCGATCAACAGCGCCGCGTGCCAGAAGCGGGCTCCCGAGTGGGCGGGATCCAACTTGCGAACCAGCGCGTACTGGTCCGCGGCCTCCGCCATGCGACCCTGGAATTGGCGCAATTTCCCATATTGAAGATTTGCCTCCGAGGAACGTGGATCCAAGTCGAGCGCCTTTTGGAGATGGCGTTCCGCCGCCGCCAGCCGCCCTTCCTCCAGATACAAAACGCCCAGCACGAGATGGGCGCGCTCGTTCTCGGGTTCCAAGGCCAAAACCCACTCGAGTTGCTCCAGAGCAGCGAGCGGGCGGCCGAGCTTTTTCAAAGTGACCGCGTAATTGATCCTCAATTCCAGGTTTTCAGGATTGGCGATTACCGCCTGACCCGTGAGGACCGCGGCGCCAGCGTAATCGCCCCGGCGAAAGGCATGTACGCCGCGCCGGTTCAGCTCTTTCCCGCCCTGGTTGATTTTGAGAACCTCTCGCATCCAGGGATCGTTTCGCCGCAGGGCCACATGTTGCAGATTCTGCATGGGAACGCGGTCTAAATACTGGCGTCCAAGCTCGGAATTCCCCATGCGGGTCAAAACCATGCCCAAATTGTACAGAACCTGAGTCGCTTCCGGTTGCAGCCGCTCTACGGTCCGCAGGAGATCCAACGCCGCTTGCGGCTCACCTCGCGCGATGCAAACACGAGCCATGCCGAAAAGCGCGGCCGGGTCTTCCGGGTCCCTGTCCAGAACCCACCGGTAATGAGATTCAGCCGCGTCGAGATCCCCCAGGTCACTGGCCAAATCGCCCAACTCCACCCGGGGCGCAGCAGCACGAGGATCACGTGCGCACGCGGCTTCAAAATGGGCCGCGGCGGCATCCAAATCTCCATCCTCCAACGACAATTTCCCCAATAAATAGCGCCAACGAGCCTCGCGGGGCTCCAGCATAGATGCGTTGCGGTAACAGCTCGCGGCGCTGGTTGGATATTTGTAGGCGTGAAACCACTGGCCGAGCCGGCCCCATGCCGCGCCATCTCTGGAGGCAAGCCCATCCAAGGCCCCCCAATAGGTTTCGAATTGAGATTTCACGAGGGGATCGAGTTGCTCCCCGTCCCCGGGCGGGGCCACTTTTTCGAGGCTCGGACCCCGATCACAAACCGCGAACGCCAGGAACGCCATCAAAAGCGAAAAAACCGCCGCCCGCTCTCGGGGTGCCTTGGTCCCCCTCGCGGCGAGGAGGCAATTGCGGGGGCGTTTCATTGCGAGGATCTTTCCGCGTGAATCCGAACAGAAAGCGATTCCAGCAATTCTTGGCGAAGCCCCTCCTCGATCTCCCTGGCCCGCAGATGGATAAAATGATCGCGCACCTGGGTTTCGGCTTCCGCGTAGGTCATAGGTCTTTCCGGACGGTACTCTTTCAACTCGAAAATCCAAATGCCGGATTCGAGCCGGAAAACCCCCGTGTTCTGCCCGGGCTCCATTTGGCGAATGGCCCGCCCCAATTGCGCCCCCCAACTGGAAAGCTGCGGCAGCGTCATCCAGTCGAGCAGCCCGCCTCTCTCGGAGGACTCATGGCGGGAAAACTCGCGGGCCGCCTCCTCGAAGCTCATGAGTCCGCGCTCGATTTTTTGGGAAACCTCCTCGGCCAAGGTTACGGGCTTGGTTCCGCTCTCATTCCCGGAACCCAAATATATGGCGGCCACCCGATATGCCGGCAAATGCATGTAGCGTTCTTGGTTTTCCTCAAAATGTTTGCGGACCTCGGCCTCGGTGGGGAGTTTCATCTGTTTTTCCACGAGGCGGCTTAGCTCATAACTCGCCAATACCTGCTCGGAGCTCCAGCGCAATTCGTCGGCAACCGCCTGATCCTGGTGGTCGAGGACGACAACGATTTTGCCGGCATTCTCTATGACCTCGCGCACGAACTCGATTTCGACTGCATCCACGCCACCACGTCGGCGCAAGGTCTGGAAATGGCGCGCGAATACCAGCCATGCGGCATCCTGCTGGATGTGGCGTTGCCCGATCAGTCGGGCCTGACGCTGCTGGACTGGCTCAAGCGCGATCCCGCCACGCGCCACATTCCCACTCACCTGATTTCTGTCAGCGATCACGCCGAGGCGGCGCTGCACCTGGGCGCTATCGGCTACACCTTCAAGCCCAGCGAGCGCGACAGGCTGGCCGAAGTGATTCGCGGGTTGGAAGCGCGCATGAACGCCGGCCGCCGCCGCGTGTTGGTGATCGAGGACGATCCTTCGCTGCGAGAGAGCATCCGCGCGCTGCTCAAG
>JBGTRP010000839.1:0-3433 GCA_041940685.1 Acanthopleuribacteraceae bacterium | reverse complement strand
AAGCGCGCGGGATGGTTGGCGGAAACGGCGTGGGTTTGGTGGTGTTGAAACGGTTGGAAGACGCTTTGACAGACGGCGACACGATCCACGCGCTGATCATCGGTTCAGCGGCCAACAACGACGGCGCCCGCAAGGTGGGGTACACGGCGCCCGGCCTGGAAGGGCAGACGAGCGTCATTCGCGCCGCCCAGATCATGAGCGGCGCGGACCCGGCCACCATCGGCTACGTGGAGTGCCACGGCACCGGCACCGAATTGGGCGATCCCATCGAAATTCGTGCGTTGACGCGGGCCTTCCGCGCGAGGACCGACCAAAACGGGTTTTGCGCCATCGGTTCCGTCAAAACCAATATCGGCCACCTGGACACGGCCTCCGGGATCGCCGGACTGATCAAAACGGTACTATCGCTAAAGCATCGGGTCCTGCCTCCCAGCCTTCACTTCCAGACGGCCAATCCCAATATCGACCTCGCGGACAGCCCTTTCTTCGTCAATACGGAGGCGCGGGAATGGCCCCTGGAGAAACGCCCCCGCAGGGCCGGCGTGAGCTCCTTCGGAATCGGCGGCACCAATGCCCATGTCATCCTTCAGGAAGCGCCAGAGCTGGAACCCTCCTCCAAGGGCCGGGACCAGGTGCTGCTGACCCTATCGGCCAAGACGCGAACCGCCTTGCAACAGCAGCGGCGTCAATTGGCCGAAGCATTGAAACGAAACCCGGAACTCCCCCTGAACGATCTGGCCTTCACCATGCAGTGCGGCCGCGAGGCCATGCCCTGGCGCGCGGTTTTCGTGGGCGGCCACCACGCGGGGCTGGCCGCGGCGCTAGAAGACGGGTCGCATCCGGTGGAAGAAGCGCCCGAACAAACGCCGCCGGTGGTCTTTCTCTTTCCCGGACAGGGCAGTCAATACACGGGGATGGCCGGTGAGTTGTACCGCCAGGAGGCCGCATTCCGCGAAACGGTGGATGCCTGCGCGGAAATCCTGGTGTCTCGATATGGGGAACGCGACCCGCGCGAGGTTTTGATGGCCACCGGTGAGGATGCGGCGCCTCTGCTGCGAACCGATCTGGCGCAACCCGCGCTGTTTGTGGTGGAGTACGCCCTCGCTCAATTGCTCATGAGCTGGAACATCCGGCCCTTTGCCATGGCCGGCCATAGCGTCGGGGAATACGTGGCCGCCTGCTTGAGCGGAGTCTTCTCGCTTGAGGCGGCTCTAGGCCTGATCGCCGCCCGCGGAACCCTGATGCAGAACCTGCCGCGCGGAACCATGCTCAGCGTGGCCCTGGCAGAATCGGAACTGGAGGATTTCCTGAAGGACGGAGTTTCACTAGCCGCGGTAAACGGCGCGCGGAACTGTGTCCTCTCCGGGCCCGTGGATCGCATTGAAAAGATTCGCGTCCAACTGGAAGCGAGAAAGTTGGCTTGCCGGCCCCTGCATACATCCCATGCCTTCCACTCGGAAATGATGGCGCCCATGCTGCAAGCCTTTCGCGCACGGCTCCAAAAAATCGAATTTCATTCTCCCCAAAGTCCTTTCCTTTCCAACCTGAGTGGAACCTGGATCGAGGATAGCGAGGCCCGTGACCCGGATTATTGGGTGCGGCACCTCTACCGCACCGTCCGCTTTGCCGATAACGCCGCGGAACTGTTGACCCATTCCTCCGCGGTATTCGTGGAAGTAGGGCCCGGCAGGACGTTGACCTCTCTGATCGCGCAACACCCGCATCGGCGAACCGCCCACGCGGTGGTCCCGACCCTGCCCGCTCCCGAAGCGAAAACCGGAGACCAGGCTTGCCTGACGGCCGCGTTGGGCCGAATTTGGGCCACTGGCGTGGCGGTGGATTGGGAAGCCTTCCACGCGGGTGAGCGGCGCCGGCGCCTGCCGCTGCCGACCTACCCCTTCGAACGACGCCGATTCTGGGTAGAGCCCGAGGCGCGGGGTGTTGCCCAACCCGGCCAACCGGTGGCGTCCACCCCTGAGGCGGATGACGTGGATCGGAACCCGCACTCCTTTTCCGCGCATCTCGTTTTACAACAGCTCGATGTCTTGGAACGCCAGCTCGACCTCGTAGAAGCGCTTCCCAAAGCACCCAAACCCAAACCAACCAACAGGTGAAACCGGAAACAGAAAAATGACTTCTCACCCTGACAACAGCCAACGCCTTCAAAGAATTCGCGACTTGCTGACGGATCTGTACAGCCAATTGGTAGGCGCGGACCCCGCGAGCTTGAACCCGGACCGGACGTTCCTGGAAATGGGCGCCGATTCCCTGCTTTTGCTGCGGGCAAGCCAGGCGATTGGCGACCGGTTCGGCGTCAGCATTCCCTTTCGGATGATGATGGAGGAGGTCTCCAGCCTGAACCAATTGGCGGACTATCTCGCGGACCGGCTCCCCGACGAACCGCAAGGGGAAAATGATCCCAGCGGCGCGACGCCGCCGGAACATGCCGCGGACAGTGTGGACAAGACGTCCCGGCCCAAGGGTAAAGCGGGCCTCGCGGATACGCGTGAGACCTTGACCCGGAGCCTCACGGAAATGGCCGAAGCCGGCCACAAAGGCTTGGGCGAGATTCTGAACCGCCAGATGGAGATCATGAAACGGCAACTGGATCTCCTGAGACGCCACTCGACGGGGGCTGATGCCAAACATGATTTCTCAGCGACGGTGGAAAAAGCCGCGGCCGTGAAGCCCCAAAAACTTGGCAGGGAAATGGATCGCTCGCGCTTCCAGCCGTACCAAAACACCCGCGCCCAGCCGTCGCGAGACCAGGGTCTCACATCCGTGCAAAAAAGCCATTTGGAGGACCTGATCGCGGCTGTTTCCAGCCGAACCGCGGGCTCCAAGGCCATCGCCGGCAACTCCAGAATGCATCTGGCGGATAACCGTGCTTCAGCGGGCTTCAACGGGTTGTGGAAAGAAATGTTGTACCCGCTTGTCGCGCGCGAGGGACGGGGTGCGCGGCTTTGGGATGTGGACGGAAACGAGTACGTGGATATCACGCTGGGATTTGGGGCCCTGCTGTTTGGACATTCGCCGCCTTTCATCCTCGAAGCGCTCCACCGGCAAATGGACCTAGGCCTCCAGCTTGGCGCGGAGTCGGAGTTGGCCGGTAAGGCCGCGCGGCTGTTGTGCGAGTTGACCGGAATTGATCGGGTCACCTTCACCAACTCCGGCAGCGAGGCGGTGATGACCGCCTTGCGTTTGGCCCGCACGGTTACGGGGCGGAGCCGCATCGTGGTCTTCGAGGGTTGTTACCACGGCAGCTTCGACGGCGTATTGGCGCGGCCGCGCGCGGGCGGCGCAAAGGGTCGGGCCGCCGCCGCGGCGCCGGGTATCCCACGCGGCATGATCGAGGATGTTTTGGTCTTACGCATCAACGATCCCGATGCGCTGGAAATCATTAACGCCCAGGGCGCGGACCTGGCGGCGCGCG
>JBGTRP010000838.1:0-3442 GCA_041940685.1 Acanthopleuribacteraceae bacterium | reverse complement strand
GGTCATGCGCCTTGGGAAAGTAGGTCATCGCCAAACTTACTTACACTAAGCCCGCCGCTTCACACACGGCGGGCTTTTCCTGTTTAGGCGCTTGCCTTCAAAGCGCTATTCTTTTTACTTCTCTCCATGCTAGATTGCATGGAGAGAAGCCTATGGGGAGGACAAGCCCATGACCAAACCCGCCGACACTACCTATCCCGTTCATGATTTGATTCGAAATCGTTGGAGTCCCCGCGCCTTTTCTTCCCGGCGCGTCGATCCGGAGGTGTTGGCGCGCCTATTGGAGGCCGCCCGTTGGGCCGCCTCTTGCTTTAATGAGCAGCCTTGGCGTTTTGTGGTGGCCACCACGGACCAGCCGGATTTGCACGCGCGTCTGGCGCAATGCCTGGTGGAGGCGAACCGGGTTTGGGCGGAAAAGGCGCCCGTGCTGATGCTGAGCGTGGCCTGCCTTCAGTTTGCCCGCAATGCCAAGACCAACCGGCACGCGGGTCATGATGTTGGGTTGGCCATGGGGAACCTTTCCGCGCAGGCGACGGCCGAGGGCTTGTACCTTCACCAGATGGCCGGCTTCGATGTGGAGCGGGCGCGCCGCGAGCTAAAGATTCCCAACGCTTGCGAGCCCATGGCCATGGCGGCGATCGGATATCTGGGCGATGCCGCGGACCTGCCCGAGGGCCCGCGCGAGAAGGAAGCTCTGCCCCGTAACCGAAAACCATTGAAGGAATTGGTGTTTCAAGGGGAGTGGGATCGACCCTGGCCCTTTTAACCGGGCGTCATTCGAACGTTGCGTCCTGAACAAGGGTAGCCGCATCAAACCCTTTGGACCCGCTCATTCTGGGCTTGTGGCCCCGGAAAGCGCGGGGCGAGTTTTGGCATGCCTGGACCGGCAGGGAGATCATCCGTCGGCGTTATAGCCGCCCCTCAAGTTTGACGATCCAACCGGCGCCTCCATCCCGTTGCTTGAAGTAGGCGGGCAGATCCTTCCTGGCTTTTAGGGCCTGTTCCCGATTGGGATAGCCGCCCCAGGTCAGCAGATAACAGTTGCGGCTGTCGATTTTTCTGGGGAAGAGGAAGAGATTTTCGTCGCTGAACTCCCGGAAGATGTCGTCCAGCGTCTCTTTCTCGCAAGCCACGATGAGCGCAATGGAATAGCCGGCCTCTTGGAGGCGCATCCGTTCGCGTGACTGTTCAACCAAGCCGGGATAGTTGCCGCTGGTCCAGGCAAGGATTTTGTCCTCGACTTCAGGAGGCCGGGCTTCTTCATTGGATTCCGAATGGGCCTCGGAAGCCATCGTGACCCGCTCGGCGTTTTCCTCCAGCGTGGGTTGCGGCATGGTTTCCGGCTCCGAGTCGGCCGGGTCCTCTTCCGTTTCCGTGGCGCTAGGCGCCGGCATTTCTGTTAGGGGAGCGGTATCCGTGGGGAGCGGATCTTCCATGGTCACGGCGCCCAAATCTTGGGCGGCCCGGTTCTCTTTGCCCGGGGGCCAAAGGGATTCAAATAGGCTCGCGGGAAGAAAGAACAAGACGGCGACCAGGGCGAGGGCAAGGAAAGCAATCGCGATGAGGAGTGTGTTACGCCACTTGTTGGTTTTTGCGGGAGTCGGGGGGGCATGCTCTTCCTCATCGGGCTCGTACATGATGACATCATCCCTGGAAAGCGTAGTTTCTCGGGGGCTGGCCTTGGATTCTTGACGCTCGGGATCGGATGACGCCCAGGCATCCTCCGTTTCGATTTTTTGCAGCGCGGACTCCAACTCGCGCACCGGCCCTTCCAGGATTTGATCCGCCGCGCCCTTTTCCGCTTCCACTGGAATTGAAACGCCGTTTTCATTCAGGTCCATGGAGGGACCCGTCTCTATCTCGACGGAGAGCGCCCGCTCTCCCAAGGTCGCATCTCCATCTAGAGCGAAATCCGGCTCCGGCGTTTGACGGTTTTGCCGGGTCCCGGTATTCATGGCGGGCGCCTTTTCCGGGGTGGGTAGCGTGTCCTCCGCTTCGCGCTCTCCACCACCCGCGGCCGCGATTTGGGGGGTGGCAGCAAGCGCGTTCTCGTCGGCGTCCTTGGGGGTGGGAATGGGCTGGATCATGTCGGTGATGTAGAGGAAATAGAGCAGCCGTTTGATGAGCACCGGATGGTAGGCGAATTCCTTGCCTAGGATTGCGGCGCTGATTTTCTCGGAATGGTCGACAAAGTCGATGAACGCATGGTAAATCGCGGGAAACTCAAAGCCCGCCCGCACCACGGCGAAATTGGGCGTGGTTCGGAACTCGCCTTTCGGAGAGAAGGTTGCGATTTGTTCGGGAGTGGAGGAATGGGTAATGGACTGAATCACGAGCGTAAGCGTTTGAATTCGCAGCTTGGGAAGGCGGTCGGGGAGGATATTCTCCAGGACCTGGCATTGGCCGCCGTCCAAATCGAACACGCCCGCCATGATGCGGGAAATCTGCTGCTTAAGCGCTCGAGCCAATTGCCGGGGGGTGGCGAAGCCCCGGTTTTTCAGCGCTCTGCCAAGGCTTTCCCCTTTCTTGAGCCCCGAGCGGATAGCGCTTAGGCTTTCCGTGGAGAGAATGCCGTTCTGCACTAAAATTTCGGAAAAATGCTCATCGGGAACTTCAGAGCCCGCGAAAACCAGATTCCCCTTGTCGAAGAAGAGTTTTCTGGCTCCTGGATAAAAAACCAGGGTTCCCGTTTTCCGAGACAGTATGAAATCAACCACAATGGAATGCGAGCCGTATCCCGAGAAAACTCGTTTGGTCATGAATGCCCCTTAAAGCGGCGAAGCAATTCACCCGTGAAGGGAATTTTCCAAGTTTAGCATAATGACCTGAGCGGCCTGAAAAAGATTTGCTCCCGCCGCTCAAGGCTACAACCGAGTCCGGCAAACCATCTGAATCGAGACGTTTCTAAAAAGGCGGGTCGGGGGCATTATTTTTCTTGACCTTCCGTATGCTTAATAAGAGCATAAGGATGGTTCGTCTTCGCTCGGCGTATTTCGGACAGTTTGTTTTTGGAGGCAAGTAATGGCGACGGCTACCCTGAAGTCAGGCGACCTGATCAAACAGGAATCGCGGTTTGGCGCCCATAACTACCATCCCCTCGACGTGGTGTTGGCCCGCGGGGAGGGCGTGTACGTATGGGATGTGGAAGGAAAACGTTACATGGATTTTTTGGCCGCCTATTCCGCGGTCAATCAGGGCCATAACCATCCCGAAATTGTCAATGCCATGGTGGAACAGGCGCGTAAGTTGGCGCTCACATCAAGGGCTTTCCGCAATGATCGCTTTCCCCCGTTGTTGGAAAAGCTTTGCAAGCTCACCGGTTTCGACAAGGCGCTTTTGATGAACAGCGGCGCGGAGGCCGTGGAGAACGCCGTAAAAATCGCTCGTCAGGCGACAGGGCGTTCGGCGGTGATCTGCTACTCGGGCGCCTTTCACGGGCGCA